>CAZQRO010000103.1:0-5902 GCA_964595785.1 uncultured Eubacterium sp. | reverse complement strand
AATCGCAGACACGGTGTTTGCGTTCTCTATGAGATGTCACAACAGGCGTTCCATCGCCAGCAAGAGCAAGCTTAGTTGTATCAATGAAACCTTTTGCTACAGAAGTATCTAGGAATTCTGCTTTATAAAGTTTAAACAACGAACCATAAGGTTGATCGTCGATATGAAACACAGTATTTTCGAGTTCAGGAAGAAGATGTTCTACAGTGACTTTCTCAACAGAATCCGCTTTAGTGCCTTTTGTTTTGGGCTTTTTCACTTTCACTTTTAAAGGATGAATCTGAGGAGAAAGATGATTATCATCAGAATCCCATATTCTATTAAAGAAGTCATAGAAGGTGCCTACACCAGGAGTATCGCCAAATGCAAAACCACTAAGAATAGCGTAAAGAGGATTGATTTTAAGCTGCGCAGCCCAATCTGTTAGAGAAGGAACTTTGAAATCAATGGACAAAAGATAGGAACGCTGCATACAGGAAGGTGTTCTGGGTTTGGGACCGAATACAGAGTATTTATCCCTCATGACCTCGTCAGTGAAAGAAAGGTCAAGATTCCAAAAGCGGTCAATGATGTCCCAAGTGGAACGAGCAATGGAATCAGGATTAGGATAATATTTACGAAAATTTTCAACAACAAATTTTTGGTAGTCAGAATGACTGCCGCAGTTAACAGGTAACATAAAAATCGCCTCCATATCGAAAAATGATTGCCGCCGCAATTGACGGTACTTATTAATCAATAGGCGCGAAGCGCCGCATTTTTCGATGAAGTTGTCAAGTGTTTTTGACAAAAAAGTGGGGGATTTTATAAAAAAGGAATCTGAAAGCCTTATAAACACTGGCTTAGAGATTCCGAGAGATTATAATAATTTAATGGAGGATTTTTCCTGTGATTGAAGTACAAAATCTAGTGAAGAAGTATGGTGACCACTTAGCAGTTGACCATCTTAATTTTACAATTGACAAAGGTAAGATTTACGGCTTTTTAGGACCAAATGGTGCCGGTAAGTCCACTACCATGAATATTATGACCGGTTACATAGTTCCATCAGAAGGTGATGTTCTGATTAATGGCCACAGCATAGTAAATGAACCTGACGAAGATAAGAAATTCATCGGTTATCTTCCTGAACTTCCACCTCTCTATACTGAGATGAAAGTTATTGAATATCTTAATTTCGCGGCAGCAGAGATGATATTTACAAATGTCTCTGCGATTTTAAGAAAGATGCAGAGCTTACCATTTCAAATTCTAACGAAACAAACGCCTTTGACATATTAATTCAGACTGACATAGCGACTGATTTAAGAGAAAGTATTTTCTTCAAACTGTCTGACAACAGGCTTCCTCTTATAAAAATGAATCTGAAAAAGGCATCCTTGGAAGATATTTTCTTAGAACTTACTTCCGATGCAGAAAATGCTTCTGCTGAAAATAATGATAAAGAGGAGGTATTGTAGATATGTTAGCAATTTTTAAACGTGATTTTAAATCATATTTCGTCACCATGATTGGATGTGCTTTCATTGCTTTTATTCTCGGCATAACAGGCATATATTTTTCATATTACTGTCTTAATGCCGGATATCCGTATTTTGGAGATGTCATATGTAATATAGCAAGTATTATGGTGCTTTCAATACCAATTGTTACTATGAAGAGTTTTGCAGAAGAGCAAAAGAGTAAATCCGACCAGTTACTCTATACATCAAGAATTTCCATAACCAAAGTTGTTCTCGGAAAGTTCATGGCGATTGCCGCAATATGGCTTATTCCAATGATTGTTTCCTGTATCTTTCCTTTGGTTGTAAATAAACTCGGCAAAGCCTATTTTGCTTCTGATTATGCATCAATACTTGCCGTCACCCTTATAGGTCTTGCTTATATTGCCATTGGTGTGTTTATTTCTTCATTAACAGAAAGCCCGATAATTGCAGGTGTCGTTACATTTGCCATATTATTAGTATTTCAGCTTATGTCAGGCATTACCTCATTTATTTATAAATCATCTTTTACTTCAATGTTTGGTATTGCAATAATTATTCTTGTCTGCTGCCTTATTTACTACACACTTACAAAGAATATTTACATAGCTTCACTAATTGCTATCATCGGATGCATAATTAATATTATAGCATATATGTTTAAAAAGAATTCTTTCTATAATTTATTACCCGGATTTCTTAATAAACTGCCACTTACAAATTCACTTTCTAATTTTTCCCTAAAAATATTAGATGTATCTGCTCTGGTTTATTATGTAACAGTTACGGCTGTATTTCTCTTTCTGACAACCCAGTCCATTAAAAAGAGACGATATAGTTAGCATTTTATGAAAGGATGATTATGTAAACATGAAAAAATTAGACATTAAAGATTCATTAAAAAAGAATGCTTTTAAAAAAGGTTCTTACAGTGCCATATTAATCGTCATTGTAATTGCAATTGCATTTTTAGTTAATATGCTTGTAAATCAATTGCCTGAAAATGTTAAAGCAAAGGATTTAAGTTCACAAAAATTATATACCATTTCTAATCAGTCAAAATCATTACTTAGTTCATTAGATAAAGATATTACCATATATCAGATTTCAGAAACCGGAAGTGAAGATTCTTATATAAATAAACTGCTTGATAAATATGCTGCTTTATCAAAGCACATTAATGTACAGACTCTTGACCCTGAATTGAGTCTGGGGCTGCTGACTACTTATAATGCGTCTGATTTACCGGATAATAGTCTTACCTTTGTCAGTGGTGACAGATACAAAACAGTCTCTTATGACGATATTTACGAAGCTGACTATAGTAATTATTATTATTCCGGTTCGACCTCTTATAATTACGACGGAGAAGGTGAAATAACTTCAGCCATAAATTATGTTACTACAGAAAATTTACCTATTATATATGCCGTAACAGGTCATGGTGAACAGACATTTGCAGATACGATTTCAAAAGCTGTCACAAAACAAAATATATCTACTGAAAGTCTTAATCTGCTTAACTCTGATGTTCCTGAAGACTGTAGTATTCTCGCCATATTATCACCAACTAAAGACTGTAGTGCTGATGAGGCTTCTAAAATAATTAATTATCTTAAGAACGGCGGAAAAGCCCTTATTATAATGCAGTATAATGGTGAAGATATAACTAATTTTAACTCCGTACTTAACGAATACTGCGTAAGTTTAGATACCGGATATGTTGTGGAAACCGATAAAAATTATTATGTAGATAATGGATATTATCTTTTACCAAATGCAGAAGACTCTGACATAACTTCATCCATTAATGATGATGGTATGTATGTAATGGTTCCTTTTTCAAGTGCAATCAAAAAATCAGATGTCGTAAGAGACACTCTCACAATAACTGATTTGCTTACCACTACTTCTGATTCATACTTAGATACTGATTATGGTCAGGACGGCAATTATGGGAAAAGTTCTGATGATACCTCCGGTTCATTTTCTGTTGGTGTAAGCATTGAGGAATCTAACGATGACGGCAGTAAGACACAAATAGTATTATATAGCTGCTATAATATGTTTTTATCACAGATTATTGACCAGTATACTTTAGGCAACACTGATTTAATCACTAATTCTCTGTCGTGGATGTCTAACAATAACACATTAATCAGTATTCCGACAAAATCACTTAGCACGGCATATAATACAGTATCTGCAAGCCGTGCGAATATGTATACGGGAATTTTTTGCATTATTGTTCCACTTGTAATAATAGCAGCTGGTTTTGTTATATGGTATAAACGAAGAAAAGCATAGATATTAAAGGAGAGATTAGCTATGAAAAACAAAAAACAAATCATACAAATTGTCAGTCTTATTTTAATTCTCATAGTACTTTTCATATCTTATAAAGTGATAAAGAATCATACTAAAGAACAAAGCACAGAAACAACAAATTCTTCTTTAGCGCCAATAGTTTCTCTATCTGACAGTGACATTACAGAAATTGAATATACCAATAATACTTCTACCTATAATTTTATCAATAAATATGGTACCTGGTATTATTCAACTGATGAAACATTTGATGTATCTGAATCTTATATTTCTGCTTTACTTTCGTCTGTCAGCAACATTACGCCACTTCGTGAAATAGAAACTTCCCTTAACAACGAAGATGAATACGGGCTAGATACTCCATCTATACTATAACTTTAACGCTCCGTAATTCTACAGATAGCGATACAACAATATATATTGGCAGTAAAAACGAAATGACAGGAAATTATTATTGCTACATAGAAGGTGAATCAACTATTTACACAATAAGTTCTTCAATTCCTTCTGCCATTAGTTTTAATTTAGAAGAAATGAAAGAAACAACAACTTCAGAAGAGACAGAGGAAAACAATACTACGTCAACTGAAGAAACTACTTGAGCTTCTTAAAATCATCAAACTGTAATACTAAAAGATACAACAGAATGTGAAACTTCTAAATACAAGTCTTTTAATAAAAAATATAGGACAGATTTCTAATATAGAATCCTTTCTGCCATTAATATGACTGAAAAATTCAAACCGGAAATTCTGTCCTTCTTATATTTATTTTTCGGTACTATACTTTTTAATCTGCTCTGATAAAAGTTCCTTATCATCAAAATAATTAATCTTCATTGAATTCTTAACATCTAAAAGAGTTTTAGCGGCTGCGTCTTTAGCCTTCTCACTGCCTTTCTTAAGAACTTCATATACATATGCAATATCTTTCTGATATTCTTCTCTTCTCTTTCTGATTGGCTCTAATTCAGTCTGGATTACATTATTAAGGAACTTCTTAACTTTAACGTCTCCAAGTCCGCCCCTCTGATAGTGCTCCTTCAACTCTTCAAGACAGTTGTAGTCAGGAAGAAATTCTTCAAAATGCTCTTTTTTACTAAATGCATCCAGATAAATAAATACAGTATTACCTTCTAACTTACCCGGGTCTTCAACTCTGATATGTTCAGGATCTGTATACATACTCATTACTTTCTTCTTTATTTCAGCAGGGTCTTCTGAGAGATATATACAGTTGCCAAGAGATTTACTCATTTTAGCTTTACCATCTATACCGGGAAGTCTTAAACATACCTTGTTATCCGGTAACAAAATATCCGGTTCAACAAGTGTATCTCCATAAACCGAATTGAATTTTCTAACAATTTCCTTAGTCTGCTCAAGCATTGGCAACTGGTCTTCACCAACAGGTACTGTTGTTGCCTTAAATGCAGTAATATCCGCAGCCTGGCTAATTGGATAAGTGAAAAATCCCACTGGTATACTTGCTTCAAAATTTCTCATCTGAATCTCTGACTTAACAGTAGGGTTACGCTGCAATCTTGATACTGTTACAAGATTCATATAATAAAAAGATAACTCTGTAAGTTCTGGAATCTGTGACTGAATAAATAATGTGGATTTCTCCGGATTCAGTCCGCATGCAAGATAATCTAAAGCCACCTCTATAATATTCTGTCTTACCTTCTCCGGATTGTCAGCATTATCTGTAAGTGCCTGTGCATCCGCTATCATAATAAATATTTCATCATAGTCACCTGAATTCTGTAACTCAACTCTTCTCTTTAAAGAACCCACATAATGTCCTACATGAAGTTTTCCCGTAGGTCTGTCTCCTGTCAAAATAATCTTACTCATAACACTTTCCTGCGCCACTCGTATTTCTCCAAAAAATCAAGTAATATAGCGCACCTTTCTCTTAATTTATTCTGTTTTATACAAAAACAAAATTCTTATCATTAATAATATAATACCTGTTAAGATATGTCAATAAATCTGGTACAGTGTTTAGAAAATAACTGTACTTGTCTCGTAAATCGTATATTACTCAAAAACTCTTTTTATATATAACTCATTCATACTATATTT
>CAZQRO010000102.1:0-5982 GCA_964595785.1 uncultured Eubacterium sp. | reverse complement strand
CTTAATAAGCCATGAGCCATACGTAGCCCGTTAAAAATAACGTCTGAAATGTGTACGATGGCATACAATTCTTATTTTTTTCTAGTTAAATTAAATTTTTATATTTTAAGTAATGATACAACTAAGCCTAGTGTTTCATTACTGCAGCCGCATAACAAAATTACATATCAATTTGATATGCTCCACAAACAAGCTATTCTGATTAGCCCTGTCTCTGTTTGTGTTTCGGATTTTCGCAGATTACTCTGATACTTCCTTTTCTTTTAATTACTTTGCATTTTTCGCAAATTGGTTTAACTGATGATCTTACTTTCACAGTAAATCCTCCTTTCACAAAAAAGTCCGACTATTATTATAACATATGTTTTTGCAATAATCAAGCAAATTTTAGCTATATTTCTATTTATCTCTCCAGACTATTCTGCCTTTTGACAAATCATATGGAGATAATTCAATAGTTACCTTATCACCCGGAAGAATACGAATAAAATTCATTCTTAATTTTCCACTAATATGTGCTAATACCTTATGACCATTTTCAAGTTCAACCTGAAACATTGCATTTGGTAATTTTTCTAATACGGTTCCTTCGATTTCAATTACATCAGCTTTAGACATTCTAACGACCTCCTAAATTTCTTTGATTATAACTTTTGATAGCTCTTTTTATATCTTCATCTCTTAGGATAAGATTTGTTTCTAATTTCCGCTGCAGTTCGTCATCAATCTGATTAATGACCTGAATATGTTTTAATTTTTTCTTCTTCGGCTTATCTAATATTCTTGACTTACCATCAACTAAATAAACATATTCTTTTTCTATATTAATTATGATAAAAATTTCATCTTTATCATGCCCTGCTCTTGATTTTGCAAATTCTCCTATTTTACATGCCGCCATCAAAATAACCAGCCTTTCCAATTTTAACGTATTTAATACGTTTTGTCACTTGATTTTATCTATGAATTCTGCAAGGTTAATATTTCAGGTTCACCTTTTGTTATCAGTACCGTATTTTCATAATGTGCCGACAGCGAACCATCCTTCGTAACAACAGTCCATTCATCATCTAACCATTTCACTTCATATGTCCCTGCATTAATCATAGGCTCAATCGCCAGTGTCATTCCTGCCTGGAGTCTTATTCCTCTGTTGCGCTGTTTGAAATTCGGTATCTGTGGATCTTCGTGCAATTGCGTTCCGATTCCATGTCCTACTAAATCTCTCACAACTCCGTATCCGAAGCTTTCCGCATATTCACCTATAGCCGCTGATATTTCATGCAGATGGCATCCTTCTTTTGCAAATTTAATTCCTTCAAAAAAACTTTGTTTTGTAACATCTAATAAATGTCTTGCCTTAGGGTTTATCTCTCCAACAGCATGCGTTCTTGCAGCATCGGAATGATATCCTTTATAAATAAGGCCTGCATCCAGACTTACTATATCGCCTTCTTTTAGAATTCTCTTTTTGCTCGGAATGCCGTGAACCACTTCATCATTAACCGATACGCAAATTGCAGCCGGAAAGCCATTATAATTCTTAAAATTCGGAATGCACCCGAAACTTCTAATCATCTCTTCTCCAAGTTTATCAACATGATATGTCGACATTCCCGGTTTAATGGCTTTTCCTAACTCATCATGTACTATGGCTAATAATCTGCATGATTCCCGCATTAATACTATTTCTCTTTCAGATTTTATTGATACTGCCATTATATTAAGCTCCTAAAATCTTAACGATATCAGCAAAAACATCATTCATATCTCTGGTTCCATCAACTTCAACTAATACTTTCTTACCATTGTAATAGTCAATTAACGGCTGAGTCTGCTCATGATATACTGCTAATCTCTTCTTAACTGTTTCAGGCTTATCATCATCTCTTAAGATAAGCTCATTACCACATCTGTCACATATACCTTCAACTTTTGTCGGAATATGAACAATATGATATGTTGCGCCACATGATACACAGGCTCTTCTTCCTGACATTCTGTTTATAATGTTCTCGTCTGGAACTTCAACATTAACTGCATAATCAACTTTTGAACCAAGTTTCTCCAATGCTGCATCAAGGCTTTCTGCCTGTGGGATTGTTCTTGGAAATCCATCTAAAACATAACCATTAGAGCAGTCATCTTTAGCAACTCTGTCAACTACAAGGTCAACTACTAATTCATCCGGAACTAAAAGTCCCTGGTCCATAAATGTTTTAGCTTTTTTCCCTAACTCTGTTCCGTTTTTAATATTTGCTCTGAAAATATCACCTGTAGAAATATGCGGAATTGTATATTTATCGGCTATCATTTTAGCCTGTGTTCCTTTACCTGCTCCGGGAGCACCTAACATAATTATTTTCATATATTCTGACCTGCCTGCCGCAAATCTATGCGAAACGCCCTTTTTAAGTACGAAAGAACGGGCTGGCTTTCCTTTATTTTATTTTCTTTCCTACTATATATTATATTCTTTAACTACTCAGAACCATATTATCTTTTATAAAGCAATTTTGACAATAGAACGCAGCATAAGCTGCGTTCTATTGCCTGATATACTAGTCTAACAAAAATCCTTTGTAATTACGAACCACCATTTTCGATTCAATATTCTTGATTGTTTCAAGAACAACACCAACTATGATGATAAGTGATGTACCACCAAATGATACACTTGCATTAGCAATTCCTGCAGCTGCAATTGGAATTGTAGCTACTATAAGTAAACCCACCGCACCAATAAATACGATGTAATTTAATATGTTATTTAAATAATCCTGAGTTGGTTTACCAGGTCTGATACCCGGAATAAATCCACCCTGTTTCTTCATATTGTCAGCAACTTCAATTGGATTAAATGTTATTGAAGTGTAGAAATAAGCAAAACCTATTACTAAAACAATATATACAATATAACCAATTGAATAAATTGGTTTTGCAGGGTTCCACCATCTGCTTGATGTAAGATAATATGTCCATGTAGGTGTCGTTGTTTTAATCAACTGACATATTACTACCGGAAATGTAAGTAATGACTGTGCAAAGATAATTGGAATAACACCTGCCGTGTTAACTTTAAGTGGAATATGTGTTGAAGCTCCACCAACTAATTTTCTTCCCTGCATTTTCTTAGAATACTGAACAGAAATTCTTCTCTCACCATTCTGTAAGAAAACTACAAATCCAACAATCAGAACAACTACACCGATAATAATAACTGATGCTAATAATGAACCGCCTACTGAACTTGCGTTTTTAACAAACTGTTCAAACAAACTTGCAAAATCATTAGGAATTCTTGCAACGATATTAACTAATAATATAATTGATATACCATTACCAACACCTTTTTCAGTTATGTTCTCCCCTACCCACATAAGGAATGCTGAACCACCTGTTAATGCTGCAACTGCAACAATGATTGCTGCTGCATATTCGCCTTTTGACATTGCAGCTACATCACCAAACAATCCTTTGTTACCAAAGCTGATTGCTGTTGCAAGACCTTGTACAAGTGCGAGTCCTACAGTAAGATAACGTGTTATACTAACAATTTTCTTACGTCCTTCTTCTCCATCTTTCTGCATTTCTTCTAATTTTGGAATAGCTATTGTTAAAAGCTGCATGATAATTGATGAAGTAATATATGGTGTAATATTAAGTGCAAATATTGACATTGATTCAAAAGAACCACCTGTCATGGCATCAAAAAAGCCAAATGCACCATTTTTATATTGTCCCATTATTTCAGAAATTGACTGTGCCGTAGTGCTAGGTAAAGGCAACTGACAGCCTAACCTGACAACTATAAGCATTAAAAATGTATAAAAAAGTCTATCTCTAATCTCTTTGACTTTAAATGCATCTCTAACAGTTTTTAGCATTAGATCACCTCACAGGTTCCACCAAGAGCTTCAATCTTCTGCTTTGCACCTTCGCTAAATGCATTAACTTTGACTGTAAGTTTCTTAGTAATTTCTCCGTATCCAAGAATTTTAACACCATCTCTTGGATTCTTAATGATTCCAGTTTCTAATAATGTTTCTACAGTTACTACTGCTCCATCTTCAAATACTTCAAGTGCACTTACATTAATGCCAACGATATCTTTAGAGTTTCTGTTTGTAAATCCTCTCTTAGGGATTCTTCTGTATAAAGGCATCTGACCACCTTCAAAACCTGGTCTGGGGCTTCCTGAACGAGCTTTCTGTCCTTTGTGTCCCTTTCCGGCTGTTTTGCCGTTTCCGGATCCGTGACCACGACCTTTTCTAAAATTATCGCTTTGTGTTGAGCCTTCAGCAGGCTTTAAATTTGATAATTCCATTGTCGCACCTCCTTATCTAAAATTAAATTTCTTCTACTTTAACTAAATGTCTAACCTGATCAATCATACCTCTGACTGCTGCATTATCCGGCATTTCAACTGTCTTATTAAGTTTTCTTAAACCTAAAGCTTCAACAGTCTTCTTATGCTTTGGAATTGCACCAATAGTAGATTTAACAAGTGTAATCTTTAACTTATCTGCCATTTTAATTTCCTCCTATTAGCCCAAGATTTCTTCTACAGATTTACCGCGAAGTCTAGCTACCTCTTCTGGAGTCTTTAATTCAGCCAAACCAGCTACAGTTGCAAGAACAACATTCTGCTTGTTGTTTGAACCTAATGACTTAGTACGGATATTCTTAAAACCTGCAAGTTCAAGTACGTTACGCACAGGACCACCTGCGATAACACCAGTACCTTCCGGAGCTCTCTTCAATAAAACTGAAGCACTGCCAAATTTTCCGATTGTATCATGATGGATACTTAAGTTTTCATCAATTGCTACTGTTACAAGTTTCTTTATAGCGTCTTCTTTACCTTTACGAATTGCTTCAGGAATTTCAGCAGCTTTTCCAAGACCGGCACCAACGTGTCCATGACCATCGCCAACAACAACTAAAGCTGCAAATCTCATGTTACGTCCACCTTTAACAACCTTAGTAACACGCTTAATTGATACTACTTTTTCTTCCAATTCTAACTGACTAGCATCAACGATTGTACGTTTCATGTGTTTTCCTCCTTATATGGAATCCTATAAATAATTTTAATTGGAAACTATCAGAAACACGCTATGCGAGTTTCTATAGTTATCGCGGCATTCGTCGAATGCTTGTGCAAGCACGCATTCTCCTCATTACTCGCGTAAATTAGAATTCTAATCCAGCTTCTCTAGCAGCTTCTGCTAAAGCTTTGACTTTTCCCTGATATATAAAGCCACCTCTATCAAAGACAACTGTTGTAATACCTTTTTCCATTGCTTTTTTAGCTATAATTGTTCCTAAATATGCCGCAGCATCAACGTTATTAGTCTTATCAAGTTCAGCTTTAACATCTTTTTGAAGGGTTGAAGCTGATACTAATGTATTTCCGACTGTATCGTCAATAATCTGAGCGTACATATGATTATTACTTCTGAATACGGCGAGTCTTGGTCTTTCAGCTGTTCCGCTGAAACGATTACGGATTTTTCTGTGTTTGTTCTCACGAACTTCAGATCTTGATTCTTTTCTAACCATTTTTGTTCCACTCCTTTAATTATTTCTTACCAGTCTTACCAACTTTACGTCTGATAACTTCATCAGCATACTTAATTCCTTTGCCCTTGTAAGGTTCAGGCTGTCTCTTGCTTCTGATTTCAGCTGCATACTGGCCAACTTTTTCTTTGTCAATACCCTTAACGATAATTATATTCTGTCCTTCAACAACTGTTTCGATGCCTTCAGGATCAACCATATCTACTGGGTGAGAATATCCTAATGCAAGACCTAAAGTCTTACCATTCTTCTGTGCTCTATAACCAACACCGTTAACTTCAAGTTTCTTCTCGAAACCTTCTGAAACACCAACAACCATGTTATGAATCAAGGTTCTGGTTAAACCATGAAGAGATTTCATCTTCTTTAAATCGTTGGGTCTGCTTACAAGTACTTCAG
>CAZQRO010000101.1:0-6010 GCA_964595785.1 uncultured Eubacterium sp. | reverse complement strand
CTTGTCGATGACAAAAAACTTATTATATTAGATTGTAATTCAATTAATAAACTACCACTTATTGATATATTAATAAATTTAGTAAATTTTTTATAAAATCTACTAATAATATTTTCTTCTATGTTGAATTGTTTTATCGTTTTAACCCCATCAATATTTTCTTTTAGCAAAGAATTTATTTCAGCATTTTTTCCATAATATCAAGCTGATTTGATTTTATTCTATTTTTAAAACATATTGTCGTAATAATATATAATAAACTACTAATAAAAATAACTAAAAACAAAATAGGACTTAATACAAACAAAAAAATGCCATAACATATCATCAGTGTTCCATCTATCAATATTGTTAAAATTACGTTAGATATATCCTCACAAACTGATGATGCATCCCCAAACCTTGACATTATATCTCCCGTTTTTCTCCCTGAAAAAAAGTTTATTGGTACCTTCAGAACATGTTCGAAATATGTCATCATAACAGGAATATTTATTCTTTTCGACATTGTAGACAGAATGTATGTCCTCATCCACGAAATTACTGCTCTAAAAAAATACAATACAATTATTGCAATGCACAACTTTGTTAATGATGGAAAAAATCTATTTATCAAGCCTATTATCATCATATCAACAGAATCTTTATTTTCTAATGCAGTTCTCATATTTTCTAAATTGAAATTTTCTGAATATATCCCATCAATTACATATTCAAAAATCAAGGCTCCCAACATTCCAATCGTTGCAATTCCAAATGAAATCAAGACAATCAGTGCAATTAACTTATTTTGTTTTTTGCAAACGCTAAAATATTTATCCATTGACAAGCGAATTTCATTTACTTTTACTATATTTTCAAATCCTTTAAAGCAAATAATATTGCCAATCCATATTTTTTCTAATTCTTCCAGTGACATCTTATAAATTTTAGAAGCTGGATCAGCTATGTACAGTTTATTTTTTTTAATTTTGTGTGCAACAACAAAATGCGAATTTCCCTCTGCCGAAATAACATTAATTATCATCGGAAATAAAATACTTTTATCTTGAATTCCATTGCAAAATTCTTGAAACTCACCATGTAATGGTTCTGCATTAAGACCATACTTCTCTGCTGTCTTCACTATTCCATACATCGTAGAACCATTAACATCTGTTTTGATTTCTTCTCTCAATTTTCCTAAAAGAAGTTTACAACCATATCTACCTAAAATCATTGAAAGACATGCTGGTCCACAATCGTTTTGGTCATGTTGTTTCACAAAATAATAACTCATATCATCTCCCATTTACATCTTATCTTTTGACAAACTTAAAAATAGCAAATACTACTATTCCTACCATTGCTATTATAGTGATTTTCTCAAGTAACTTAATTGATTTATTTGCTGCAAAACATTCAACATGACTTAACTGAGTTGCATTCATATACTTAACTAATGTTTCCGTGTCAGCATTCTCATACGCAATATCTATGGTATCACCTATATTGTGTTCTTGATCTCTAACTACTTGAGCCTCAACAACTGAACCATCAGGAATTTTAACTTCAACAATCCATTCCCTTGCTCCATAAAAACTGATTTCAAATCCATCATCAGCATCATACTCTCTAATAATCTTACCTTGTGCTAAAACATAATTTTGAGGATTTGCTTTGTAATCCTCATATACAGAATTAACATGTTCTTCCATTGCTTTATTGTCATCTTTGCTTATTGACAAAAATTTTAACACAAAAACAAGACAAATAAGTATTATTATATAAACTTTTTTATTTTTCATGAGCTTTACACTTTTCCTTGCGTAACTGAAATCATAATATATGCGAATACATAACCATTGCATTAGCAATTAGCATAATCACATCTACTATAATCAATGGTAAGACCTTGTACTTTTTTCTTAATACAATACATAAAACCAACCATCCAAGTGTTATCAAAAACGATGGAATTGACGTTCCTAAATTAAAACAAGCTATTGGAGAAAGCAAAAAAATTATTGCAAATATGATTGTAATTACAATAAGTTTAATCGACCATTTCTTTGTATTTGTTTTAATCGATAAATCTAACCTTTCAAAATCATTTTCCTGTTCAAGTTTATTTTCCATATACTATCTCCTCTCGTTATTTCAACATAATATCATATAACATTTTGCTTTTCAATATTTTTATTATAACCCTTGATTTTCCTTTTTGTTATCACATGTATCAAAAAAATCCTAAACATCTGTTATGCCAAAAATTCCTTGACTGATTTATAAATGCCTTCGCCGTCTAAGCCATATTTATGAACAAGTTCTACTGCCGGTCCTGACTCACCATATCTGTCATTTATGCCTATCTTCTTGACCTTAGTCGGACAATTTTCTGACAATACATCACATACAGCACTGCCAAGTCCTCCGATTACCGAATGTTCTTCAACAGTTACAATTCTGCCTGTTTCTTTTGCTGCTGCAATAACTGCATCGACATCAATAGGCTTAATTGTATGCATATTGATAACTTTTGCATCAATTCCGTCTTTTGCAAGCATTTCTGCCGCATCAAGTGACATTGAAACCGTAAGACCGCTGGCAATAATTGTCACATCTTTACCCTCTCTTACAGTAACTGCCTTTCCTATTTCAAATTTATAATCTGCATTATCATTGATTACAGGAACTGCAAGTCTGCCAAATCTTAAGTAACATGGTCCGACATATTCATACGCTGCCTTAACTGCTGCCTTTGCTTCTACATAATCCGCAGGATTAATAATTACCATTCCCGGTATCGTTCTCATTAATGCAATGTCTTCGTTACACTGGTGTGTCGCACCATCTTCACCAACTGAAATTCCTGCGTGTGTTGCACCAATCTTAACATTGAGATGTGGATATCCGATTGAATTACGTACCTGCTCAAATGCACGCCCTGCCGAGAACATAGCAAATGAACTTGCAAACGGAACTTTTCCCGTGGCTGCAAGACCTGCTGCCACACCCATCATATTTGATTCTGCAATACCACAGTCTATATGTCTCTTAGGAAATTCTTTCTTAAACACGCATGTCTTAGTAGCTTCAGCTAAGTCAGCATCTAAAACAATAAGATTATCAAATTCTTTGCCAACTTCAACTAAGCCGTCTCCGTATCCTTCTCTTGTCGCTTTCTTGATTACATCTGACATAATGCTGCACCTACCTTTTCTAAATCTGCCATAGCTGTCTCATACTGTTCATCATTTGGGGCACTTCCGTGCCATTTTGCCTGATTCTCCATAAATGAAACACCTTTTCCCTTAATACTTTTAGCGATAATGGCTGTCGGCATTCCCTTTACAGTTCTTGCCTCATCAAATGCAGCCTTTATCTGTGTAAAATCATGTGCATCTATATTAATTACATGGAAGTTAAATGCCTTGAATTTCTCATCAATAGGATATGGCGAACAAACCTCATCAACTGAACCGTCTATCTGAAGATTATTGTTATCCACGATTACAACAAGGTTGTCAAGCTGTCTGAAACCTGCAAACATTGCGGCTTCCCACACCTGACCTTCCTGAATCTCGCCATCACCGAGTAATGTGTATACTCTGTATGAATCTCCTGATAGTTTAGCAGAAAGTGCCATACCTGCTGCCACTGATATTCCCTGTCCTAATGAACCACTTGACATATCTACGCCCGGTGTTCCTTTCATATCAGGATGTCCCTGAAGATATGAACCCACCTTTCTAAGTGTGGTAAGGTCTTCTACCGGAAAATATCCTCTGTGTGCCAGAGTTGAATATAATGCCGGAGCAACATGTCCCTTTGATAATACGAATCTGTCTCTGTCTTCCTTCTTAGGAGCCGCAGGGTCAATATTCATTTCTTCAAAATACAGATAGGTCATTAAATCTGCTGCCGATAAAGAGCCGCCCGGATGTCCCGATTTTGCACTGTGAACCGCCGTAACAATACCTTTTCTGATTTCATTTGCCTGTTTTTTCAGTTCTAAAACTTCCATGACTACCTCCATTTGGTCATTCATTTTATGTAACTGTCAGTAACTGCCGAAACAGCTTTGAATGTTACCTTTTCATTGAAAAAATACCGAATTTCTCTATTCCGTGTAAAACTATAACACATAAATTATCAATTATCAATTACAAAATGACATTTCACAGTGCAATCATATGACATTTGTAACTACACATTTCTCTCCCTTTTGTATAGAATGTATTTACAAACAGAATTACTAAATAGCATTTATCAACATAGAAAGGAAATGATAAATTATGAAAAACAGAAAATCAAGTTTAATATGGGGGCTTATCTTTATAGCTGCCGGTGTTCTCTACATCTTAGACACATTTACGGGAATCAACATTGACATTTTTGATTTCTGGCCACTTTTACTGATATTACCAAGTATTGCAAATATGTTTTCCAACGGAATCCGAATCGGTAACTCCTTATTCTTTCTTATTGGAACTTCTTTCTTACTCACAAGTCTTAACATTGTAGATGGCAATGTAATGGATAAAATTTTTATTCCGGTCTGCCTCATTGCTATTGGACTTGTAATTTTATTTAAAGATAAACTGATTAAAAACAGAATTCCTAAATGGGTTGAGGAAAAATATGAAAATGGTAAATATGAAGGTGGAAGTTCAAATTCGTACAATGCAATTTTTTCTTCTAACAAAGTAATGTATCCGCATGATACTTTTACAGGCTGTGACACTAGCTGTGTATTCGGAAGTGTTGTACTTAACTTAAGAGACGCAATTATTACCGAAGATACTGTTGTAAATTGTTATTGTGTATTTGGTGGTGTAGACATACACGTTCCCGCTAACACTAACATCAGAATTTCCGGCACCCCTATTTTCGGCGGAGTAACTAATAGAACCCCTGATTATGAAAATGTCAACGCACCAACTTTATACATTAATGCAACCACTATGTTTGGAGGTGTAACTATAAAATGACAACTTTCGAGAAAATTGTTAAATACGCTGCAACCGCTTTTGCCGCACTTTTAGCAGTTGGCATTGTAATTACCATATTAGAATTTGGCTTCCATGGTATATCTTCAATTGTCGGTTCACATGCTGATTTGACAGATACTTCTGCTGCATTTGAAACTGATGAAATCGAATCTGTTAAAATTAATAATAATGTGGCAGACATTAATATCTCAACAACTACCGGTTCTGAAATAGTTGTTGAAGGCAAAGATGTATTTGAAACATTTATATGTCAGATTAATAAAAAAGGTCAGCTTGAAATAAATAATAAAGGTGCAAAAAGTGCGTTTTTCTCAATGTTTAATAAATCACCTAAGATAACAGTTTACATTCCTGAAAACTTCAATATAAAAGAACTGACTTTTGAATGTGCCGTGGGTGATATTGACGCAGATGGACTTGATATCGATAAACTGATTATAAACGGCGGTGTCGGTGATATTAAATTGACCGACTGCAATATTAAAAACGGTGAACTAGACGGCGGTGTCGGTGATATTGATTTTTCAGACTGCACACTCTTAGATGCTTCCATCGATAATGGTGTCGGTGATATTGACTTAAATCTTAATGGCGATATTGATGATTACTGTTTTGACACCGATAATGGTATCGGCACCATAAGAATTAATGGTGTGAAAGCCGATTCTTATCCAAAGAGCGATGGTAAATATGAAATTGAATGTGATAATGGTGTCGGCGACATTAAAATCAATATAAATTAAGTGGATTTTTTAACAGTTTCACAAATCAATATATGTCCCCCTCAACAAAGCAGAATATATATCCGTTAACTTTAAATTTATACAACAAAAATCGCTGTAAGCACTATGCCTGCAGCGATTTTGTTATATATAGTTATTTTACAGTGTTTTGTTTATAAGATTAAAGGTTCAAAAGGTAGTTTTTTTAATATATTGTCAATTTATGCAAAAGAATGATGCTTGCATTGCGAAGATAATTAGATATTCTTAGTATCTGATGCATATTCAGCAATG
>CAZQRO010000100.1:0-6107 GCA_964595785.1 uncultured Eubacterium sp. | reverse complement strand
GGTGATTGTGGTCATAGCATGGCACATACATATGCCGGCAGACCTAAGCATTATTGCAAAAGCAGATACCTGGACCCCAGCAAAGCTGGCTGTAATTTCAATATCATAGATGCTGAAATAGAATCTGTAATTCTTAAAATGTTGCAACAATACACGGACGCAATGGTAGATTCAAGAAGTATTATAGATTTTAAGCGTAAACAAGAAGCAGAAAGACTTCAAAATGCAGAAAAACATCTGGCAGATATGGAACACACCAGAGAACTCATGCAGAAAGACTTACGTTATAGCTATGAAGCATATCGCTTCGGAACAACAAATAAAGAAACATATCTGGAGCAAAAGCAGATGTATGAGCAGTTAGAACAAAAGCTGCAGGAGAATATATTAATACAGCAGGATGCTATTAAGCATGTTGCTGATATAGATGTTCCGAAAGCGGCGGGATTAGAGATGTTGGATGGAAAAATTCAGCTGAAAAAGCTGACTAGGGAAATGGTCGATACGTTTATTGATAAGATTGTCGTGTATGGGGAGAAGGAGATTGAGGTGAAGTGGAGGTTTAAAGAATATATTTTTAAGAAGTAGTCTATACTTTAATAAAACATTAGAGGGTATTGTAATGGATGATGAAGAGATAGAAAAATTATACCAAAAATATTTATTAAGTAGACTTTTCGAAGAGATAGAAGAAAATTATGAATATGGGATTTGTTCACTGAGGGAGTATGCAAATAAATTGAGAAAAGAGGGTGATAATGATATAATGAAAAAATGAAAAATATTGCGGAGGATAATTATGGAAGAGATTTTTAGACTAGCATTGGTTGTAAATACAAATCATAGTAAATTTACTAGTAACCTGATGAATGTAGTTGTTTATATATTAAGTGAAGAAACTAACGGAATGTCAGTTGATCAGATTAGAGAGTATGCAGATACAAGGATTCATTTAACTTTTACAGAAGAAGAAATTAGAAGTGTAATTAAAGAGGGCATAAAAACTGGGAAAATTGATGACTATGGAAAAAATAAATTTGTTATTGGAAATAAGGGAATGGAGCTTCTTGATTCAAGTGTAGTATCAAAATTTGAAAATGTTGTTGACAAGTTCAAAACTCAATACAAACTAATAGAATGGGAAACAGAGGAAATATTTTTATTAATAAATAAGTATGTCTATCAATGTTTAAATGGAAATATTAACATAATATTAGAATTATTAAAAAAGAAAAATGATTTTGAAAAATTCGGCTCAATCACAAATTTTGTGGGATGATGGATTCCGGATATAAGTCTTTCTGCTGATATCAAACAGCTTAAGGAAGAAATATTCATCATCAGGATAGCCATATGCCTGTCGTCTCAATGTTTTGATTTTATTATTTATACCTTCAATCTTCCCTGCTGATATATCATAAGTAGCATGAGCTATGATGCCTTCAAAGTGCGTATCAAGCAGACGCCCGAACCACAGAAGATGCTCATTGCCAGATGCCTTACAGGTATCCATGATGTCAATGATCTCCTCAGCCATTTTGGGCTCATCATCACGTGAGTATGCAAGAGTGAGCTTTTCTTTGATGAGATCCAGAGTAAACAACAACTTATTCTGGTTAAGTAAATTATCGTAACGCTCTTCAAGTCCACCTTTGCGAATATAGTTCTCCGTACCAAAGAGAGAGCTTCCTTTTGACACTACCTTTTGTTCAGTTGCATCCTTATCCTTGCGCTGAAGAGTTTTTCTTGAAGACATCAGAATGTAACGAGTTCTCTTTAAGGAACGTGCTGCTTCTACATCACCTTCCATGATAAGACGTCGCTGCTCATCCTTACGGACTTCACTGACTACCTTGTCATTAAAATTCTTAACGATATGAAAGTAGTCAAATACAGGTTGGATATGAGGGCACTTCTCTTCAAATGCTTCCTGAAAATCAGAGTTCATATCACATGCAATAGCTTCAACATTGTCCATCCATTTGAGACCGACATGTTCAATAAAGTCATATACCACCTGCTTTTTCTTACCCTTTGCAATCCACAGGATATGACCTGTTTCCATGTCGATTATGTGAGTGGCATACTTATAGCCATTGTGAAGCTTAAACTCATCAATTCCAAGGAATTTAGCTGTCTTTTCAGGCTTGATTAGCTTACTTCCGTCAATTGTATAAAGTTCCTGAAGGCGCTGCATATCGATATCCTTCACAGTATTCTTGCCAAGACCGGTAATCTCTGCAACCTCTTTATTCGTATAGGTACCGTTTGCCAGAAGGTCACGGGTATACTGATATAGTTCTTCTGTGATGCGATGTCCAGGAGCCTTAAACGATATAAACTGCATTTTAGTCTTACCACAGGACGGGCATACATACTGGTTGCGATTGAATTTTACCTGGCTGAGGTAACTGCCAAATGGAAGATGTCTTAGTAGAATATCAGGATGATTATTCACGTGCATCTTACAGCCACAGCGGCAGATAACATCCTCTTCATTGGCATCAAGAATGCCATGGAAGCAGAACGCAGTACGACCAGATTTGGTAATCACAGTAGTTGTGGAATGATTCATGAATCCATACAAACAGGAAGGGATTTTCAAAAAATCCGTAGATTGTGTAATTGCTAATTGTCCATTTGCTTCTTTTCGTATATAATCCATGTTAGAGGGTCTCCTTTATGATTGGGTTGTTACATCTGCCGAGATGCAATTCCATCATACTGGAAGATCCTTTTTTATTCAATTGCTAAAGAACAAGATACGACTGTTCTTAGGCTACAGAGCCCGAGGTATAACCAGCCATCCCGAAGGGATTTACCCTTGATAGAATGTAAAAACAATGCTACACTGCGTGGTCCGACGGAGAAATTAAAGATTGTTCTTGAGTTCTTCGCCGTCGTTGATAAATGAACAGCATTGTTTTTACATCCTGTCAAGGGTGGCGTGACTAATCGAAACATTAAGTGGCGGTAATCCCACGAAAAAAATGATTGACCCAAATTTTATAAAGAAAACACACCGTTTTATCAGAATAAAAGATAGAATGGTGTGTCTTTGCATATATTTTTGTATATATCAGAAGCATTTCGTAAACATATTAATGTTCCAAACCGAAAGTTTGTTATTAGATTTATTGCTTTTTAAGATTTTTCTGTGCAGTTGCAAGCATAAGCTTAATTCTGTTCAACTGGTTAACTTCACTGGCACCGGGGTCATAGTCAACGGCAACAATATTTGCATCAGGATGAGTTCGGCGAAGCTCTTTTATTACACCTTTTCCAACAATGTGGTTTGGAAGACATGCAAATGGCTGGGCGCATACGATATTTGGAACTCCGTTGTGAATTAACTCAAGCATTTCACCGGTTAAAAACCATCCTTCACCTGTCTGATTGCCAAGTGAAGCAATATCTTTAGCCATATCAGCCAAATCTTTGATGTGAGAAGGCGGCGTAAAGTGAGTGCTTTTATTAAATTCTTTAACAGCAGGTTTTCTAACATGCTCAAGTGCTTTTATACCAAGGTTAGTCAGCCTTGCAGTTGACTTTTTAGCACCAAGATTCTCAACTTTAAAGTTGCAGTTATAAAAACTGTATAAGAAGAAGTCTAATAAATCAGGCATAACAGCTTCAGCCCCTTCTTTTTCTAATAATTCAACAATGTGATTATTTGCAGCCGGAAGGAATTTAACAAGAATTTCTCCAACAATACCAACTTTTGGCTTGATTTCATCCGTAATTGGAAGGTTATCAAAATCTCTTATAATTCCACGAATATTTTTCTTGAATTCAGAATTATTAATTCCTGACTTTGCAAGCGATTTATTACAAACATCTCTCCATTTTGCATGAAGTTCATTTGCGGAGCCGGGAACCACTTCATATGGTCTCATTTTATATAAAACTCTCATGAAAATATCACCATATACAACAGCCTGCATACCTTTGAAAACAAGTTTTGGTGTAATCTTAAAGCCTTCATGATGTTCAAGTCCCTGTGCACTTATGGAGATTACAGGAATCTGCTGCATACCGGCTTTTTCAAGGGCTCTCCTGATGAATCCTACATAGTTACTGGCACGGCAGCCACCACCTGTCTGTGACATAACAACGGCAGTTTTATTTAAATCATATTTTCCTGAAAGAAGAGCTTCCATAATTTGACCTACAACAATAAGAGATGGATAGCAGGCATCATTATTTACGAACTTAAGTCCGACGTCAACAGCTTTTCTGTTATCATTTTGCAGTACAACAATATTATATCCGGATGCTTTAAATGCAGTTTCTACAAGTTCAAAATGAATTGGTGACATCTGCGGACAGAGTATAGTATAGTTATCTTTCATTTCCTTAGTGAATTCAACACGATTTATGTTAGAAGTAACAATGTCACGTTTTGTTTCCTTCTTTTCTCTTACTCTTATTGCAGAGAGAAGTGAACGTATACGAATTCTTGCAGCACCAAGGTTATTAACTTCATCTATTTTTAATACGGTATAAATCTTACCTGATTTAGTTAAAATGTCATTTACCTGATCGGTTGTCACGGCATCAAGACCACATCCGAAAGAGTTAAGCTGTATAAGATCAAGATTTTCCTGAGTTTTAACGAAATTAGCAGCTTTATAAAGTCTTGAATGATACATCCACTGGTCCATAACTATAAGGGGACGCTCAACTTCAGAGAGATGTGAAATTGAATCTTCTGTTAAAACAGCAATTCCATATGAATTAATTAATTCAGGAATTCCATGATTAATTTCAGGGTCGATATGATAAGGTCTTCCAGCCAAAACGATACCACGTTTGTTATTATCCTTCAAATATTGCAGGACTTCCTCACCTTTGTGCTGTATGTCAGCATGAACAGCAGATAATTCATCCCAGCCTGCATTAACAGCTTCGGTTACTTCAGAAGCAGGAATATTTAAATCATTTTTAAATACTTTGATTAACTGATTTAATAACACTTCTTTATTAGTCATTGCCATGAATGGATCCATAAATTTAATCTGTTTGTTTACAATTTCCTCAACATTATTCTTAATGTTTTCAGCATAAGAAGTAACAATCGGACAATTATAATGGTTATTTGCATCAGGTGTTTCATTTCTCTCATATGGAATACATGGATAGAAAATAAAATCTATCCCCTGTTTGATAAGCCATGTAATATGACCATGAGCTAATTTTGCAGGATAACATTCTGATTCACTTGGAATGGATTCAATACCAAGTTCATAAATCTTTCTGTTTGAATTAGGAGATAAAACCACTCTGTAGCCAAGTTTTTTAAAGAATACAGCCCAGAAAGGGTAATTCTCATACATATTCAAAACTCTTGGAATACCCACAGTTCCTCTGCTTGCTTCATCAGAAGTAAGAGATTCATAATTAAATATTTTATCAAGTTTATATTCAAATAAATTAGGAATATCTTCCTTGTTCTTGGTTTTACCAATTCCTCGTTCGCATCTGTTGCCTGTAATAAACTGACGTCCACCTGTGAATTTATTAATTGTAAGAAGACAGCTATTTGTACAACCTTTACATCTTGCCATGGAAGTAGAATATTCCAGTGCATTAATTTTATCAATGGAAAGCATAGTGGATTCTTTTGATTCATCATATCTTTCACGGGCAACAAGTGCCGCTCCAAATGCTCCCATAATACCGGCAATATCCGGTCTTACGGCATCACAGCCGGATATTTTCTCGAAACTTCTAAGTACTGCATCGTTATAAAAAGTACCACCCTGAACTACTACTTTATTACCAAGGTCTTTGGGGTCTGTAATTTTAATAACTTTATATAATGCATTTTTAATAACGGAATAAGCAAGCCCTGCTGAAATATCAGATACTTCAGAACCCTCTTTCTGTGCCTGCTTAACATTTGAGTTCATGAAAACGGTACAACGTGTACCAAGGTCAACAGGATTTTTGGCAAATAAAGCTTCTTTAGCAAAATCTATTACGCTATAATTAAGAGATTTGGCAAAAGTTTCAATAAATGAACCACATCCGGAAGAACATGCTTCATTAAGCTGGACACTGTCAACTGTTTTGTTTTTTATTTTAATGCATTTCATATCCTGACC
>CAZQRO010000099.1:0-6310 GCA_964595785.1 uncultured Eubacterium sp. | reverse complement strand
GCTTGTGAATTTTAGAATGATTATTAATCAGATTAAAGATAAACAGGGAAGCAAGGTACGAATTGTTAGTAAGACTGAAAACCTTGTAATAGGTCATGAGCATTTTTCTACATTATTTGTAAATGATAACTATATTATAAAGAATATAGACCCGCTGAACATGGAAAAGATAAAATGGTATAATCCATGGAATGATAAAATTCAAAGTAATAGGAATTTTGAAGAATTAATGGAGGATTCTTCGGAAAAATATCAGGAATTGATTAAGACAATTGAAAAGGTTATTATTAAAGAATCCGGAATGGAAGAATTTAGGGAAAAAGTAGGAAATAAGTCATTCTTAACAGGATTAGAATTATAATATATTATAAATGTAAAACAGCTAATGGGGGAGCCATTAGCTGTTTTGAGGGGAGTATAAATAATTAATAAGGGGTTATAAGGGAAAGGAACATTTGAAGGGTTATTCCTTTCCACACACCTATAATAATATATATTGTCGAAAAAAGCAAGCACTTTTTTAAAATAATAGCAAATTTTTGAAAAGCAGGTTGAGCGAGAATTCAACAAACAAGTCCGGTGGACAAAATAGCTATAATAACAAATAATATCTAGTTATTTTTCAGATTAACAGACCCATATGGTTAGTAAACCATATGGGTCCTTTTTCGTATAATAAAGTAAGTAATATAAAATGGAGAAAATAATGTTGGCAGAAAGAATAAATTCAAAAGAGTTAAAAGAGGTTATTCAAGATTATAAGAAGAGAGAAATGTATGATATAGTAGATTTAAGGAGTAAAAAAGAATATGACATATTTCATATACCGTATTCAAAAAATTAAAGATTTATTAATAGTTAATCCATTGACAGAATAAGGACAAATATATAAGATATAGGTATGTCTTAATATGAGTAAGATAAAAAAGGAACCTTGAAAATATGGAGGATTAGATGAATAAATTTGAATTAATAGCACCTTGTCATTTTGGTCTGGAAGCAGTTTTGAAAAAGGAAATTACAGATTTGGGATATGAAATCCTACAGGTAGAAGACGGAAGAGTTACTTTCGAAGGAGATGAAGAAGCTGTTTGCAGAGCAAATGTATTTTTAAGGACAACTGAAAGGGTAATGATTAAAGTTGGCAAATTTAGGGCAACTACCTTTGACGAATTGTTTGAAGGAACAAAGAATCTGGAATGGGAAAGATATGTTCCTGCCGATGGAAAATTCTGGGTAACAAAGGCAAGTTCAATTAAGAGTAAATTATTTAGTACATCAGATATTCAGCGTCTGGTTAAAAAAGCAATTGTTGACAGGCTTAAAGATAAATATAGTGTGGAATGGTTTAGTGAAGATGGGAATGAATACCCTATCAGAACATTTTTTTTCAAAGATGAGGTTACCATTGCACTTGATACATCAGGAGAATCTTTGCATAAAAGAGGATATAGAAAACTTACATCTATAGCTCCGATTACTGAGACATTAGCGGCAGCACTTATTATGCTTACACCTTGGAATAAAGACAGAATACTCTTAGATCCGTTTTGCGGAAGTGGTACATTTCCAATAGAAGCGGCAATGATGGCGGCAAACATTGCACCGGGAATGAATAGGGAATTTACAGCAGAAAAATGGACTAATATTATTGGAAAAAAGAATTGGTATGAAGCAATTAATGAAGCAAATGATTTAGTGCAGGACGATATTAAAGTGGATATTCAGGGAAGTGATATAGATGGTGAAATTATTAAGGCAGCCAGAAAGAATGCAATTGAAGCAGGCGTAGATCACTTAATACATTTTCAGCAACGTCCCCTTAGTGAAATAAGCCATGCTAAAAAGTATGGATTTATTATCACTAATCCACCATATGGTGAAAGAATTGAAGAAAAAAAGAATTTGCCTGAGTTATACAGACAATTAGGAGAAAGATACAAGCACTTAGATAGTTGGTCAGCTTATATAATTACGGCATATGAAAATGCTGAAGCAGATATGGGAATTAAGGCAGATAAAAACAGAAAAATATACAATGGAATGATGAAGACGTATTTCTATCAATTTATGGGACCGAAACCACCGAGGAGAAATAAGCCGGTTTAGTAGTAGAAATGGAGTAAGAATTGAAAAAGAATGTACTTATTTACACATCTTTAATATTATTAATAATTGGTTTGCTTGTAACATATATGGCAGTTGTGCCCAATGAATATGTGAATAAGAATGATGATGTACAGGTAAACGCCGGCGATTGGAATGGAACGATTTCGTCAGTTATCAATCAGGCAACGATTGTGGCAAATATTGATTCAAGACAATTGAAATCGACTACAAATGGAATATATATGTCAGATACACTTACATTAATGATTCCGGTAATTCAGATACGTGATACTTTTGACTGTTCTGTCAGAGAATATGATGATAAATATATACTGATTGAAAAAGGAAGTAATGTAATCAAGTTATACAAAAAGGTTAATAAGTGTGAGGTTAATGGTGTACTTGAAGATACAGGTACAAGTGTTTATGAAGAAAATGGAATTACTTATGTGCCGGCAGATATTTTGTGTAATACGTTTGGTTATCAGTATAATTTTGACATGGATTTAAATCAGGCAAATATTATAAGCGAAAGTGCAGATACAAGAGTAATTCCATATAAATACAATTATGAAACTGTAGGAAGGGTTCCTATGGTTAGCAATCAGGGAAGTCTGGGGACATGTTGGGCATTTGCTTCATTAACAGCATTGGAATCTTCATTAATGCCGAAAGAATCATATATATTTTCCGTTGATCATATGTCATTATCTAATTCGTTTAATTTAGGACAGGAAGATGGCGGAGATTATGCAATGTCCATGGCATATCTTCTTGCATGGCAGGGACCTGTTTTAGAAGAGGATGATCCTTATGGAGACGGAGTTACTACAGAAGGTCTTGAGGCTGTTAAGCACGTACAGGAAATACAGATTATCGAATCTAAGGATTATGAAACAATTAAGAAGATGATATTTAAATACGGAGGAGTACAAAGTTCTTTTTATGCATCAGTTCTAGATGATAATACCGGTAATACAAAATATTATAATGCAGAGACAAATTCGTATTGCTATATCGGAAATCAGAAACCGAATCATGATATAGTGATAATCGGATGGGATGACAATTATTCAAAAGATAATTTTAATGCGGATATTGAAAGTGATGGAGCATTTATTTGCAGAAACAGCTGGGGTTCGGATTTTGGAGATAATGGCGATTTCTATATTTCATATTATGATACCAATATTGGTGTACATAATGTTGTATATACCAGAGTGGATGCAGATGATAATTATGATAATATCTATCAGACAGATTTGTGCGGATATGTAGGACAGCTTGGATATGGAGAAGAATCAGCATATTTTGCAAATGCATACACGGCACAGGAAGATGAAAAAATAATGGCAGTTGGATTCTACGCAACAGGTGTAGATACGGAATATAGTATTTATATATGCGAGAATTTTACTGATATTACATCACTTAGTAAACGTTCTGATCCGGTTATGACGGGAAAGGTAAAGAATAGCGGCTATTATACGGTTGATTTGGAGAAAGCAGTGAAACTTGCAGCAGGACAGAAATATGCTGTTATTGTAAGGGTAACTACACCTAATTCTGAAAGACCGGTTGCAGTAGAATATGCATATGATGAACAAACGGAAACAGTAGTTTTAGACGATGGCGAAGGATATGTCAGTTTAAAAGGTATAACATGGGAAAATGCAGAAGAAAAGAATGGTTGCAATGTTTGCCTGAAGGTATATACTGATAACTTGACAAGCAGATAAATTTAAAAAGTACATGGAGGCAGATTTGGATAAATACGATGAAAATGTATTGCTAAAAATAGGAATTATAATCAGTATGGTTTTCATAGGTATGATTGTTATCCTTTACTCCGGAATAAAGTTGGATTTTAGCAAATTATTTGAAAAAGAAAAAAGTAAACCAAAAGAGAATACCGTAAATATACAACCGGAAAATACAGTTGTTTCAAATGATATTGCAGTAAATACTGAAGGCAGAGTGGTAATAACACTTCCGGGAGGCGTAAGCGAAAAGAACAGCAGCATTAATAAAGACATCATTGGTAAAAAGATTGTTATTGCATTTCCAAAAGGGGCAGGTACATATGAATTAGAAAATGTGGTGAATAATGCAGAGGTAGTAAATAATATTGATATAAATGTATCAGAGGTAATGGTTAAAATAGAAATGTCCTTAAGCAGCATAAGGGATTGTAAAATATGTTTTGATAATGGTCAGATTTTTGTAGATTTTTTTGACCCAGCATTAGTTGAAACAACGGTTATCGTAATAGACCCGGGACATGGCGGTGATGATGTGGGAGCAATTGAGAATGGAGTATATGAGAAAGATATTGACCTTCAGATAAGCGGTAAACTAAAGAAACTTTTAGAAAATGAGAATATTTTAGTTTATTATACAAGAGAAGATGATTCCTATCCGTCAGTAGAAGAAAGAGTGGATTTTTCTAATTCAGTTATGCCGGATTTATTTATAAGTATTCATTCTAACTGGTATGATTATGATAATGTTTCCGGAACAAGCGTGCTTTATAATGTAAAAGATACATCACAGTTTAGTTCAGCTTGGTTAAGCGATATTATGTGTCAGGAGATTGTGAAGACTTGTGGTACAAATAGCAAAGGTATTATTAATGGAAATGATATTCATATTGTAAGAAATTCAAAAGTACCCGTGGCACTTATTGAAACCGGGTTCATGTCAAATGAGAGTGATTTTAAGATGCTTACAACGGCTGCAGGTCAGGAAAAGATTGCAGAAGGAATTTATAATGGAATAATTCGGTCATTGACAGAATTGGGAAAATATTAGATACTAGTATAAAGTTTTGTAAATAACAAAAGGAAAAGGTGATGTTATGATAGATAAGATTATTTTTGCTACTTCTAATCAGGATAAAATGGATGAAATAAAAATGATGATGTCAGATTGTAAGATTCTGATTGTGTCACTTAAAGAAGCGGGAATTAAGGTTGATATAGTAGAAGATGGAGCCACTTTTGAGGAAAATGCACTTATTAAGGCGAGAACAATTATGAAACTGACAGGATGTCTTACATTAGCAGATGATTCAGGACTTGAAGTTGATTATATTAATAAGGAGCCGGGTGTTTATTCTGCCAGATATATGGGTGAAGACACATCTTACGCCATCAAGAATAAGTCGATTATTGACAGACTTGAGAATGCTAAGGGAAGTGAAAGAAGTGCCAGGTTTGTATGTGCGATTGCTGCCTGTTTTCCTGATGGAAGAACATTCACAACTCTTGGAACTATCGAAGGTGAGATAGGATATGAAGAGAAGGGTGAAAATGGTTTTGGTTATGATCCTATTCTTTATGTACCTGAATATGGAATGACTACTGGAGAAATGACACCGGGGTTTAAGAATGGCATTAGCCACCGCGGTATTGCTCTTAGAAAGATGAGAGAAAAATTAAGAGAACAATTATAATAATAAAAAGAAGAATTTTAAAAGTGATTACAAATACTGTTGAATGGAGACTTGTATGAAGATATTGATTGTCAGTGATACACATAGACATGACGAAAATCTTGAGATTGTATTGCAGAAAGAAAAGAATATTGATATTATGATTCATCTGGGTGACGTGGAGGGTTCAGAAGATTACATCAGAGCCATTGCAAATTGTCCATGTTATATGGTTGCAGGGAATAATGATTATTTTAGTTTACTGGATAAAGAAATAAAGACCACGATAGGAAAATATTCAGTATTATTAACTCATGGACATCATTATTATGTGTCTCTGGGTTACGAGACTATCGAATCTGAAGCAATTGCTCAGGGAATTGATATTGTAATGTTCGGGCATACCCACAGACCTGTTGTAGATGTTAAGGATGAAGTTACAATTCTTAATCCTGGAAGTCTGTCTTATCCAAGACAAGATGGAAAGCGGCCTAGTTACATAATAATGGAACTAGACGAAGCAGGAGAAGTTCATTACACAATTAAGTATTTATAATCTAAACATAGAGTGATGTCTGGCATATTTATCTCATTTACATAGTAAGAAAATACTGTACAAACATTTTGAAAAAAGGTAAAAAAAGATAAAAAAATGGTTGACAAGATTCATCTCTTCAAGTATAATAACTCTTGCGTTGTTAAGGAACAGCAGACAACGGGGTGTGGCTCAGCTTGGCTAGAGCGCTTGATTTGGGATCAAGAGGTCGC
>CAZQRO010000098.1:0-6380 GCA_964595785.1 uncultured Eubacterium sp. | reverse complement strand
GTGGTTTCTTGTAATAATTAGGATTGGCAAAAGGTACTTTTTACAATAAGTTTTGGCATATTTTAGAAAAATGCTATGCAAGTTTCAGCAGAGGTATCTTTTCTATAGCATTTCGCCATATTTCACAAAAGAATGATGCTTGCATTGCGAAGATAATTAGATTTTCTTAGTATCTGATATTCGCACCAGCAATGATTTGACACGATGTCAAATCAAGCACCATCTGCCACGATGGCAGATATGGTGCGGTTGCGTTATTCTGTATTGTCTAAAAGTCAGATACTTAGAAAATCTTATTGTCATAGCACAGCAAGCGGAATCTTTTGTGAAATATGACGAAGGTATTGCAGAAGACACACCTTAATTCTGCCAATTACTTACTCCTCTAAACAATAGTTTATATTATGGTTTTACTGCATTTTTAACATTATTATTAATAAAAAATGTAAAATTAATTACAAAAACCAACGAAAACCAACGAAAACCAACGAAAATTTACCACATAAACCAATATTTTTAATGTTGTGATTATGATAACATTACTTCGTAACTGTTGTAAAAATATGACAATAAATAAAACTTTTGTTATATATCACACGATATTAAAAATGGAGGAACATATGAAAAGTAAGTATGTAAAAATCAAAAGATGGATTGCAGGTATGATTGCAATAGTGTTAACACTAAGTGGTATTCAAATGGATTGCTTTAAAGTGAAGGCAAGTGTTAGTAAAATGGTAACGTTGTATTTTGTAGATAATACAGTTGAACATTGGGTAAAAAATGATGGAGCAGTTATGGAACTTGTAGATAATACAAATGGTCATGACCATTATCTAATGTCAACACAAGACTGTATTACATGGAGTGTCAGTGTTCCGGATACAGCGTATAATATAACGTTTAATCGCTATAATAGTGGAAAGACAACTCAGTGGAATTCGTGGAGTGCAGGTGGGAGAGATAAAAATAATGCATACTTTGCAGACGGAAGTGAGTATGGACATTGGGAGTCTATAGAAGATACAAGCGAAAACTGCTTTCAGGCAGGTGATATAGTATTTTTGGATGTATCAGAATTCACAGCTTGGGAAAGCAGTAATGCATTAATGTATGTGAACTTTAGTGATGCATCAAAATCAGAAAATGGTGGAAAAGACATAAAGATATCTACAGCGGATAAAAAACTATATAATCCATCGTTAGTTGATAAAAAAGTTACTGAACATATATATGCATATATTGTTTCTAAAAAAGATGCCGGTAAAACAGAATTGAGATTTTGGAGAGGAAATAGTGATAATCTCTGGAACTGCTCTATAGTTCTTAGTTGGGAAGACTATGTAAACGGAATTGACTGTGTAAAGGTTAAGGGGTGGAATGATACAGGAGAGAAATATGATGGCAATTATACAATTGATTTGGAAATAGATACAGATGGTGATGGACTGCCTGATTATAATGAGATAAAAATCGGAACAGATAAAAATAATCCGGATACAGACGGAGATGGTTTAAATGATTATTATGAGATGGAATATGGTTATTCGCCTATTAAACCAGATACAGATGGAAATGGCATAACAGATGGAAATGAAGATTATGATAAAGATAATCTGAAGAATTCTGAAGAATTTATTTACAAAACCAATATGGCTAAATCAGATACTGATGACGATGGTTTATTAGATTATGATGAGATATTTATATATGGAACAAATCCATTGAAATATGATACAGACGAAGACGGAGTAAGTGATGGAGACGAAATAAATATCGGAACAAATCCATTAAGCAAGGATACAGATGGGGATGGGATAGAGGATTGTGAGGAGACATTCACAAAAGAATATTCGGCATCTGAATTAATACCATATTATGATGAAGATGTGTATCCGACAATTAGTGTTGATGGCAAAATTAATGTGTTAGAGAGCGTCGAGATGGATACAAGGGATTGGGATTCGTTAATTAATTGTAATGTACCGGGATATGTAGGTACAGCATATGAATTCACTAGTGCAGGCAGTTTTGAAAATGCAAATGTTACATTTACAATTAGTGAAGATATTATGTCGGAACCTGATTTTGCACCTGCAATTTATTATTACAATGAAGAAGAGCAGTGCCTAGAGAAATTAAAAAATCAGACGGTAATCGGTAATACAGTAACGGCTCAGTTAGAACATTTTTCTTCATACATAGTTCTTAATTCAAGGGAATTTGATGAAGTATGGGACAATGACATAATGTATTATACTGATGAAGAGATGAAAAAGCCGTTAAAAATCGGATTTGCAGTTGACTGTTCGGGAAGCATGTCAGGTAATGACCCGTATTATTTAAGAAACACAGTTTCAAATCAGATAATAGATAAGATGGAAGAAAAAGATAGTGGATTCGTCATATTATTTAATGGATATGTAAATATAAGTCAGGGACTGACTACTAATAAGGAATTATTAAAAAGTGTAATAAGAAGTTCCTTCTGTAGTGGCATGACAGCACTAAGAAAGGCCACATATACAAGCATATCACAGTTTAGTGTGGAAAATGCTGCTGACAGCAGAAATATCATCGTAGTGTTATCTGATGGCTATGATACAGAGGGTGGAGCAGATGTTAATACCTTGGTTAATCTGGCAAAAGAAAGAAATATAAAACTTTATTCCATTGGACTTGGAAGTAGTATAGATACACAGTTATTAACCAGCCTTGCAGAACAGACAGGAGGAAAATATTATCATGCTTCGTCTGCAATGGATTTAGAAGATATCTATAATCAAATTGGAGGAGAAACCGTAGACTTCAAAACAGACTCTAATAATGACGGAATTTCGGACTATTATACGAAATTATTATGTGAAGGCAAATTAAGGACAGGTACAGGGATAAAAGTAATTGACTGCATAATGGATAGTGCTTCAAATAAAGTGTTGCGAGGATATACATACGAAGAAGTACAGGCAAATGATGATTTAGATGGAGATGGATTAAAGAATGGAGAAGAAATAAAAGTAGCTGCCAATTCTTTAGGAACATATGTTATAATGAAATCAAATCCTACAACTAAGATGTCTGATATGGATTCGTACTCAGATTACATTGAAGTAAAAAAATATGGGACAGATGTCTTTAAAGATAATATTGTAATAAGTTCAGAGGATATTAGTTTTTTGAATGATAACAGTAATTACTATTCTTCATTATATAGCGAAGCCTATGATGGTGTTTCAATTCAGTCAATAACATCTTGGATTGGAACACATATATATGGAACTGATTATGATAAAAAAGAAATATGTGAGGATTTACTGATTGATTATTTTTCATACAGAAATGAATATTCACCATCGGGTATAGAGGGTCTTGAAATAATAAGCAGCACAGTATCCAATATAGGCTCTGTTGTGCAGAAACTAACAGAAAAAGGTTCTGAAAGTATGATAGCGGCGTCAGATATAAAGGAATTAAATAATAAATATGATGAACTTATGGACTTATATTTTATAATGAGAGAAGGAAAGGCGGTTCCTCAATTTGATGAAGATTTAATCGCAATATCGAATCAGATTGAGAAAATCGCCAGTGAAGAGAGTAGTCTAAGAAAGATTGCGGATACAAAAATAGTGATAAAATTCAATACATATACAAAGAACCTTAAGGTAACTAATGCGATGAAAAATATCGGTAAGATATGTAATGCTGTTACATTAGCAAAAGCAGTTGGTGATGGCTGCACAAGTTATATTACACTTCAGGCTAATATGGATATAATGCAGTCAAACATTAACATGCTTAATGCAATAGCAGAAAATAGTTCCGATAAAGCATTAAGAGAAGCCGCAGATAAAATGATAGATATTGTAGAGGACAAATATATAGAAACTATAGATTGTTTTATAGAAGAATTTGATGATGTCAAAACAGAAACAATTAAATTAGCGATATCAGAAGCTTTGGTATATTTTTGTCCGGAAGCAATTATAGCAACTGTAGCATTTTCGATAGCAGACACGGTTACAGGATATTCAGATACATCGTTAAAGGCAGTAAGGACATATGAAGCAGGATATATACCGAAGTTAATCTGTGAAGATTTAATTAACTTAGAAAATGAGCATTCTTCAGATGAAAAAATATATTATTCAAATAGCAGTGAAGCATACGATACATATGTGGATATTATATCGTTTAGAATATTTGCAGAAAATGAAATGATTAAACTTGAAAGTTCCGGTAGTAAGTGGCTTAATAAACTGTGGGATACTATAGGTATAGGTGCAGGAAGCAACAGGCAGGAGATAATTGAAGACTGTAAAAACATGATAAACATACTAAGCGGTATGCAAAGCAGAGTAAAATAAACAGTTAGAATGAATAGAGTCTGAAAATACGATTATGAGTAGGACTCTATACTTTAGAATATAAGAGGTAACAAACTATGATAATAACAATATTGATATGCATTGGTATGGCTATAGGGCTAATAGTAATAACATTTGTATATGAGGCATCAGAATACTACAGGGAATGGGTGTACAGAAAAGTAAAAATAAGCAGCATAAAATTTGAATTTATATGTAGAATAAGTGCTCTAATGATATTGGGAGTATTTTATTTATTATATGTTGTTGGATTAATAGATTCAATACCATATAGTTGTGTAATATTTATATATGCAGATATAATACTGTTTTGCATTGCACCATTAAAATGGCAGGCAGAATTTAAAGAAAGACAGGTAAAGCAGGTATATTGGAAGGAAGATGATTTGGGAGGGAGGAGTGAATTATGTAATGTTTTTCTTGGCCCAGTAATTGACATATGGATTGTGATAGAATTATATTCAGCAATTATAAAAACGGATTTGTGGACTGAATCTCCATTAATAGAGAATGAAACGTTTCGAATGGCAGTAATTGGTGAAATTTTTTTAATAAGTTCAAAAATTGTTTTAAATAGAAGAATTAAGAAAAAAGAGAAAGAGTTCAAGAAATAGTCAGAAGGTTATATGAAGTTTTTTGGATTTGATTAGTTTAGAAAATGAAATGATTAAACTTGAAAGTTCCGGTAGTAAGTGGCTTAATAAACTATGGGATACGATAGGTATAGGTGCAGGAAGCAACAGGCAGGAAATAATTGCAGACTGTAAAAATATGATAAACATACTAAGCGGTATGCAAAGCAGAGTAAAATAAATAATTAGAATGAATAGAGTCTGAAAATACGGTTATGAGTAGGACTCTATATTTTAGAATATAAGAGGTGACAAACTATGATAATAACAATATTGATATGCATTGGTGTGGCTATAGGGCTAATAGTAATAAGATTTGTATATGAGGCATCAAAATATCGAAGAGAATGGGTATATAGAAAGATAAAAATCAGCAGTATAAAGTTTGAATTTATATGTAAAATAATAGTTTTAATAAATATTGCACTATTTTATTTGCTGTATAATATAGGACTAATAGATTTAATACCATACAGTTGTGTGGCATTTATATATTCAGAGGTAATACTTTTCTGTATAGCACCGTTAAAATGGCAGGCAGAATTTAATGAAAGACAGGTAAAGCAGGTATATTGGAGAGAGTCAGACCCTTATAGTAGGGCTGGATTATGTAATGTTTTTCTTGGACCGTTCTTGGAAATTATAGGGGTGTTGGAAATATATGATGCAATTAGGAAAGACGGTATATTTTATGAGGGACCATTGATTGAAAATGAAATGTTTAGAATTTCAGTAATTGCCGAAATTGCTATATCAACTTCAAGAATTGTTTTAAATAGAAGAATTAAGAAAAAAGAAAAGGAGTTCAAGTGATAATCTGGAGATTATATGAAGTTTTTGGGAGATTTATTTGCTTTATATTATAGGTTTAATAGATTTAGTACCATACAGTTGTGTGGCATTTATATATGCAGATGTTATTAAGAACTTATTTTTTTGCGATTCTAATTCTTACAAGAAATCACCATCATAAGGAGCGAGCAGTTTAGTGCAGTGAAATATTGCACAGAAATAAAGTGTGGCGCCTGCGACTTTGTAAGGGAATTAGATATTCTTAGTATTCCATTAATATTAAGCTATCTCCGAACACGATGTTAGGAAAAGTCTCCGACTGCCACGGAGGGCAGATTCGGAGACGATAGCGTAAAATTGATAAGATACGCAGAGGGAATACTTAGAATATCTTATTTCTGAACAACGGAGTACAAGACACACTTTATTTCTGCACATCATTTACGCCACTAAACAATAGTTTATTTTGCAAAAGGAATAAAAAAAGTGGAATTTCTAATAATAGTAATAAAATATAATTAGTGTCTGCTGATTAAGCACCAATTGGGCTTAATTCAGCAGTATTGAA
>CAZQRO010000097.1:0-6383 GCA_964595785.1 uncultured Eubacterium sp. | reverse complement strand
TCTTTACTCTTTTGTATCTCTACTAAGTCTGCCAGTGTAATTCCATCTACCACATCATTTATTGCATTATTTAACCTCTTCCAGACTTCTAATGTGGCGCATTGTGATTCCCTCTCACATACTGCCTCTACCTCATCAAGACATGCTACAGGTGCAAGACTGCCCTCAGTAAGTCTGAGAATCATACCTACTGTATATTTCTCCGGTTTCATTTTTAATGAGTAACCACCCTGCGGACCTCTTTCACTTCTAACATAACCTGCTTTGTTAAGGACTGATATAATCTGCTCTAAGTATTTACCTGATATATTCTGCTTTGACGCTATATCTTTAATACTTACGGATTTATTCGGTTCATACATGGCTAATTGCAGCATAAGTCTTAATGCATAGCGGCCTCTTGTTGATATTTTCATTTTTTTCCTCATTTCTGCGCTGTTTTTTTGCGCATCTCAAGTTTTTGCTCCGACACAAACTTATAGAGCCAAAGATTTTTCTTATCGGAAATTCTTTGGCTCTCAAATCCATGACCTTTCTAAGACTACATATTACATTTATTATAGTTTAAATTTACAATTTTTTCAATAATTCTTAGTAATCTTCTTCCTCTTCACCTTCACTTATATCTGACTTAGGTTTTTCAAGACCTTCTATACTTATATTATTCTTCTCTGCATAATCCCAAAGTGCAGCATGGATTGCCTCCTCTGCTAACAGAGAACAGTGAACTTTCACCGGCGGAAGTCCATCAAGCGCCTCCATTACTGCTTTATTAGTAATATGAAGTGCATCTTTTATATTCTTGCCTTTTACAAGTTCAGTTGCCATACTGCTTGTTGCAACAGCCGCCCCACATCCAAATGTCTTGAATTTGCAGTCCTTTATCACTTCATTATCATCAATATCAAGATAAATTCTCATGATATCTCCGCATTTGGCATTGCCTACGGTTCCAACACCACTGGCATTCTCTATTTCTCCCACATTTCTTGGATTTTGAAAATGATCCATAACTTTTTCACTATACATATGCTATCCTTCTTTCTCTTTATATGACGTTTTGATCAAAATATATATTTTGTTTTCAACATCGTTATATGTTAATGTTTCCCTGTTTACTATTTCTTCTCTTTTGCACAAAAATCTTCATATAATGGTGACATTTCACGCAGACGTTTTACAATTTCTTTTAACTTATCTACTACAAAATCTGCTTCTTCTATAGTAGTTTCATCTGAAATCGTAAGTCTGAGTGAACCATGAGCTATTTCATGTGGCAGACCAATCGCAAGCAATACATGAGAAGGGTCTAATGCTCCTGATGTACATGCTGAACCGCTTGAAGCGCATATTCCATTAGAATCTAACATTATGAGCATTGATTCACCTTCAATGAATCTGAAACTAAAATTAATATTATTAGGGAGACGTCTGTCTCTGTCTCCATTTAATTTTGCAAAAGGTATTTCTTTGCTGATTCTTTCAATTATATGGTTTCTTATATCTATTTCCTTAGCCGTCCTCTCTTCTAAATCTGACACAGCTAATTCCGCAGCTTTTGCCATTCCTATTATTCCCGGCACATTCTCTGTTCCAGCTCTCCTGCTCCTCTCCTGGGCACCACCATGAACGAATGACCTGATTTTTACTCCTTTTCTAATATATAGAAAACCTATTCCCTTTGGTCCGTTTATCTTATGTCCGCTTGCTGACATCATATCTATATTCAGTTTTTCTACATCTATTGGTATCTGGGTAAATGCCTGAACTGCATCAGTATGGAACAACACTCCGTGTTTCTTTGCAATTGAACCTATCTCTGAAATAGGTTCAATTGTCCCAATTTCATTATTTGCAAACATCACAGATATAAGTATGGTATCCGGTCTTATGCTTTCCTCTAACTGTTTCAAATCCACGATACCATTCTCGTCCACATCCAGATAAGTAATTTCAAAACCATGTTTCTCTAGATATTCACATGTATGCAGAATGGCATGATGTTCAATCTTCGACGTAATAATATGTTTACCCTTATTCCCATATGCTTCTGCTGCTGCCTTTAATGCCCAGTTGTCACTTTCAGAACCTCCTGCCGTGAAATAAATATTTGCAGAATCTGTATTAATTGCTTTTGCAATTATATCTCTTGCCACTGTGATATCCCTTTTATTCTCCGATGATATACCATAAATACTTGATGGATTACCGAATTTCTCAGTAAAATACGGCATCATTGCATTAAGAACTTCCCTTTTTACAGGTGTAGTTGCCGCATTATCCATATAAATAATTTTTTTATCCATATATATATTCCTCCGTACCTTTAATATTAAATAAATTAAATCAAAAATAGTATTTCATATCATATTGCTATGATATGAAATACTATATATTAATTATTGCCATTTGTCAATAAAAATATTCCATCCAGACCCTTAATCATCTATCTAAAAACACAATATCTCCATTTGCGATATGTTATTTATACAAATCTTCCGGTACTTTTTTCTCTCTAAGTCTCTTCTTAACTACTTCTCTAAATAGTGCATATAAAATTGAACAGATTGGAATAAAAATAAGCATACCTAAGATTCCCATCATTTTTCCGCCAATTGTGACTGCAACCAATACCCATATAGATGGCAGTCCAACAGAACTTCCCACTACATGTGGATATATGAGATTTCCTTCCAGCTGCTGTAATACAAGAAACATAGCTACAAATATCAATGCCTTTACCGGACTATCAATAAGTATAAGAAACGCACCTATTATACAGCCTAAAAACGCCCCCACAATAGGTATAAGTGCCGTTATGGCAATTAATACTCCCATCATCAGTGCATATGGCAAACCTATAATTGTCATTGTAATAAAGAACATACTTCCAAGTATGCATGCCTCTAAAAACTGTCCTGAAAGAAAATTAGCAAACGTCTGACTTGACACATTTCCCATTTTAATAATCATATCTGCTGCATCTCTCTTAATAAAAGAATATAAAATCTGTTTAATCTGACTGGATAATTTCTCTTTCTGGAATAATATATATATAGCAAACACAAGTGCAATAAAAAACGTTACTATTCCACCTAGAACATCACTCACAATTCCAATCCCTGAATTAACTACGGTTCCTGCCCCATTTTTTAACATCGATACTATAGTAGATGTTGTTTTTCCCCAGTCTATCTCAAGATCTGAAATTTTTTGTTTAATCTCCGGATAATCCTCTGCCAGATTCTCTAATTTCTTAATTCCCTCATCTATGGCATCAGGTGCCTTACCTGCCAAATCGCTTACCGTTCTTGATACTTCAGGAACTACAATACCAACTGCCAATGATACCACCAGCAGAAATACCATCATTGTCAGCAATAATGCTAATATTCTTCGTAACCTATTTGCTTTTGCTGACGTTCTCTTTGCAAATAAATGTTTCTCTATCTGACGCATCGGCACATTAATAACAAATGCTATGGCTCCACCTAAAATAAATGGAAAAAACAATGCAAATGTCTTATCAAAAGTGCCTGCTATCGCACCAAGATTTTCTAAAATCTCATAAAAAAGAACTACCGAACACAGAATAAAGATTATTTTTTTTATACTATTTTTTGACAGATTCATCACATACCTATACCTTTCTTTATTACACTAAATGGTAATGATATAAATATATTATAAATATTTTTTTATGTCAAATAAATATAGTATAAATTTGATGGTATTTTAATAATCATAGTTAACTATCGGACTGCCAATATACACATTAGTAGCATTTGCCTCTTCATCATACAAAAATGCAACATTAACATTTATCTTTTCGTTTCCAATTGCAACATAATCATTTATAATATCTGAATATGCATATATACTAAAATTATCTTTATCACTCGAAAATACTTTTTTTGCCTCTAATTCTTTCATTAGTTTTTCTGATATTTTTTCCTGCTGGCTAATGCTTATTTCCCCATACATCTTTCCCTTAGTTACCATATAGAGATTATTTGAAAAATCATCTGATGCATCTTCTTCTACGGAATATTTTTTCTTACCTTTAATTATATCTGACATTGTATCTTCTATTAATTTCTTATAATAATATCCTTCTATGTCACACCCTACCTCATGAACACTATATTCATCAAATATTTTTTCCATTGAAACACTTGCCTCTGCTGATGCGTTTACACTTTTTTCCGGTACTATTTTCTCATATATCTGCTGCGTTAAAACAACAGCCAGCACTATACCAAGTCCATATAATATTTTCTTCATTAAAAAACTCCCTTTCTTAAAAATACTTTATAAAAGTATTCTCATAAAAGGGAGTGTTTAATCACTCTACTGCTCTTTTTTATTTTAAAGCTTCAATTCTTGCAAGTGAACGTCGAAGGGCTGCTTCGGCACGTTCAATATTAACACCTTCGCCACCTTCTTCAATTCTTCTTTCTGCTCGTATTCTAGCTTCTTCTGCTCTGTTTATGTCTATCTCATCAGGCCATTCTGCAACCTCTGCCATAATAGTCACCTTATCCTGAAGAATTTCCACAAATCCCGCATGGACAATGGCTTTTTTAGATTCGTCACTGCCCTCCTCATAGATTTTTACCATACCCGGAACAAGTATGCATGTCAATGGAATATGGTCCTTGTACACACCGATGTTTCCTTCGCTGGTAGACATTTCAAGAAATGATGCCTTCCCTTCATAAAACTGACGGTCAGGCGTAATAATTTCGAGTTCAAATAATTTTTTTTCTTCCATAGACTCAATTCCTTTCTTTTACTGAAAGATTAGTTCTTAGCTCTTGCAATTACATCGTCAATGCTTCCTGCATTTAAGAAATAACTTTCCGGAATATCATCATGTTTGCCTTCGAGAATTTCTTTGAAACTTCTGATTGTTTCACTAAGCGGAACATATTTTCCTTCCACACCCGTGAACTGTACTGCCACATTGAAAGGCTGCGATAAGAACTTCTGTACCTTTCTTGCTCTGGCAACAACTAATTTATCTTCTTCTGATAATTCATCCATACCAAGAATAGCAATAATATCCTGTAATTCTTTATATTTCTGAAGAATTTCCTGAACACCTCTGGCAACTTTATAATGCTCTTCACCAACAATCTTAGGGTCAAGAATTCTTGATGTTGATTCAAGCGGGTCGACAGCAGGATAAATACCTAACTCAACAATTGAACGTGATAATACTGTTGTAGCATCCAAATGTGCAAATGTTGTAGCAGGTGCCGGGTCAGTTAAGTCATCGGCAGGTACATATACAGCCTGAACTGATGTAATAGAACCATTCTTAGTAGAAGTAATTCTTTCCTGTAAAGCACCCATCTCTGTCTGGAGTGTCGGCTGATAACCAACTGCTGAAGGCATACGTCCTAAAACGGCTGATACTTCTGAACCTGCCTGAGTGAAACGGAAAATGTTATCAATGAATAACAATACATCCTTGCCACCCTGATCTCTAAAGTATTCTGCCATTGTAAGTCCTGTAAGACCAACTCTCATTCTGGCTCCCGGCGGCTCATTCATCTGACCAAATACCATTGTGGTCTTATTAATAACGCCTGACTCCTTCATTTCGTAGTAAAGGTCATTGCCTTCTCTTGTTCTCTCACCAACACCTGTAAATACTGAGTATCCACCATGTTCTGTGGCAATATTTCTAATTAATTCCTGAATTAATACGGTCTTACCTACACCGGCACCGCCGAACAAACCGATTTTACCACCCTTTTGATAAGGGCAAAGTAAATCTACAACTTTGATACCCGTTTCAAGTATCTCTGTTTCTGTCGACTGTTCTGCGAAATCCGGAGCTTTTCTATGAATAGGAAGGTAATCCACACCTTCAGGCGGTGCAATATTATCTATAGGATTACCAAGTACGTTGAACATTCTGCCCAATGTATTCTCACCAACCGGTACGGTAATCGGAGCGCCGGTAGCTGCTGCTTCCATTCCCCTTACAAGTCCGTCGGTTGGTCCCATGGCAATACATCTAACAGTATCATCACCAAGATGCTGTGCTACTTCCACAACAAGTCTTCCATTTTTTGCATCTATATTAATTGCGTCATATATTTCAGGAAGATTACCGGCGCTGAACTTGATATCAAGTACGGCACCAATAATTTGAGTGATTTTTCCTATGCATTCCTTACCTGCATTATTCTCTGCCATTCTCTCACTCCTTACGTTATTTTTTATTATCTGTATTAGCTGATAGCTTCTGCACCAGCTATAATTTCTGTTAATTCCTGTGTAATTGAACCCTGTCTTGCTCTGTTATACATTAATGACAAATTTGCGATAATATCATCTGCATTGCTTGTAGCTGAATCCATCGCTGCCAT
>CAZQRO010000096.1:0-6592 GCA_964595785.1 uncultured Eubacterium sp. | reverse complement strand
CCGCAGATGCAAGCGGAGGAAGCGAAAATTATACATATAGTTTTTTAATGCAAAACATAGATACCAATGCATGGTATAGATTTTCGGATTTTAATACTTCTAATACGCTTACATGGGCAGCAACTAGTGCAGGAAACAGAGCATTTTATGTAGAAGTAAAAGATAGCAGTGGAACTGTTGTAAGAAGCAGTGCGATAAATGTAATCGTAAATAAAAATGTACAACCTCTTACAATAACGGCAAACAGTAGTGCTTCAAAAATAGTGGTTGGAGAAAATGTAACGATAACCGCAGCCGCAAATGGAGGAGGCGGAAATTATACCTATAGCTTTTTAGTGCAAAACAAAGATACTAATGAATGGTATAGATTTTCGGATTTCAATGAATCTAATATGCTTACGTGGACAGCAACAAGTAGTGGAAACAGAGTATTTTATGCGGAAGTAAAAGATAGCAGTGGAGCAGTTGTAAGAAGCAGCGGGATTGATATTATTACAAGTAAACAGTAATTAAAATTGAAAGGATATATCGCAAAAATGATTTGTGACATATATGGGAATAAGAGATGAAAAGAAATAAAATAAAAATTTCTGTTTTTTTATTAACTGTAGTCCTTTTGTTTTTTGGAAGTACAAATAAAGATTTTCTTTTATTTACACGACAGGATAATAAATTAAATCAGGAAAATGATAAGAATGATAAAGTTTATGATATTGTACAGGAACAAAAGGATATTTACACATCTGAAAATATTATGGAAGATTCTTTATTATTTTCAGACGAGGTATCTGATTCTAGTCAGGATAAAATAGCAGAAGGCAATAGCTCAGACAGGTCTATAATGGTCTTAAATCCAAAATGTGATTCTATAGTATTAGCAGCAATGATACAAAAGGATACTATTAATAATGAGAGCATTGCTACCGGAGAGGCAGCAACCTGGTTATATGCAGCAGCAAAAACAGATGAAATGGTAGAAGCTGCGCAGGAATGGTATAACAGTAATTATGCAGGAAAAAGTGGTTTGGAAAAAATTGAAGTAACAGGGCATACGGGACATTCCATTGTCAATGCATTGATTTCTGCATTGCAGGTGGAATTAGGGATTACAGAACCAACCGGGACTTTTGGACCATTAACCATGAAGTTGTGTCCAACGTTTTCTATATCGAGCCCATTAGCCAATAAGAATATAACGAAAATTTTACAATATGGATTATATTGTAAGGGATATAGCGCAGGTACGGTTGACGGCAGTTTTAATTCTAAGACGCTTGATTCCATTATAAAATTACAGAAAGATGCGGGATTGGTGGGGAACGGACAGGTAACACCAATGATTTTTAAGGCTGTACTAAGTACGGATGCACTTACGCTTGTATATGGGGGAGACCCTCAGATAAGGGCAATTCAGCAATATTTAAATGGAAATTATTATGACTACATAGGTGTAAAACCATGTGATGGTATTTATTCACGTGATACCAATAAGGCACTTATATATGCCCTGCAAAAAGAAGAGGGTTTGTCTGTAGAGGAATCAAGCGGAAGTTTTAGAGACTATACAACTAATAATTGTCCTACGGTTAAAAAAGGAGAAAAAAATAGTAAGATTGTTAGAATTCTTCAGTTTGGCTTATATTTTAACGGGTATAATCCGGGGAATTTTGATGGAAATTATACGGATAGTGTAGCAATAGCAGTAGAATCGTTTAATAAATTTATGTGTTTGTCAGGGAATGGTAATTCGGCAAATGTGACAACAATAAAAGGACTTTTAACAAGCTGTGGAGATACTGATGATGTAAGACGTCCGGGAAATGCGTGTGATACAGCTTCTATACTGACAAAAGAAAAAGTCAGCAGGATTAAGGAAAAAGGATATAAATATGTTGGAAGATATCTTTCAGGAACCGTAACAAATGCAAGTGGCAATAAAGTAAGTAAAGCATTGACAAAAGATGAAGCAACACTTATTTTAAGCAACGGTCTGTCTATTATACCTATTTATCAGGAAGGATATCCGGAAAAGGACAGATATACAGCAGAGAAAGCTACAACTGATGCGTATAATGCGGTTTCACACGCATATGCATTGGGTCTGCCAAAAGGCAGTACAATTTATTTTGCCGTGGATTATGATGTACAGGCAGCAGATATATCGAGTAATATAAAACCATATTTTAAAGCGCTTTGCAGCAGAGTAAAAGCATTTGGTGATCTTTACAAGGTGGGAATCTATGCCCCGAGAGAGGTATGTACGATTTTAGCAGATGCAGGATATACAAAAAGCAGTTATGTTAGTGATATGTCAACCGGATATTGTTATAATATGGGATTTAGAATGCCTTCAAACTGGGCTTTTGATCAGATTGCAGAGGATACAAATTTGAATCTTGATAAGGTAATTGCATCAGGAAGAGATGAGGCTGTTACATATTTAAGTTATAATGAATCAAAGCCGTGCAATGAAGCAACAGTGATTACATCTGAAGAGGATTATTATAAAGGTGATCCTGTTAATATTGCTACCGGAGCACATAATATTAATTATAGCGCTGTTACTATTTATGGTGAACAGGAGTTGGAACTTCAATTACAGTATTCTTCAGATTCATTGGCAAAGGGCAGCATGGGAATAGGCTGGTATTATAATTATGAAATGTCAATTAAAAAAACAGAAGAAGGCTGTCAGTTATATTTAAATCCTTCTAATTATATAATTTATACAAAAAAGACTGACTCTGAAAGTGAATATATCTGCAATGTTTCCGGAAGAAAAAATGATGTATTAACTCTAAATAATGACGGAAGTTATACGGTAAATTGTAATAACGAGACAATATATAACTTTGATAAAACAGGAAGACTAATAAGTGAAACAGATAAAAGCGGATTTGGGCTGCATATTTCTTATGAGGCACAGACTATAAAAATAACAGAAAATATTTCAGGAAAGTCAATCGTTCTCACCAAAAATCAAAATGGTCTGGTTACGGAAATAACAGATAATGCCGGAAATATATGTCATTTAATGTATGATAAGAATAATTGTCTCAGCAGTATTACAGATGGTGTAGGAAATACAACTTCTTATACCTATGATGCAGTAGGACGTGTTCTGACAGGAACAGACGCTGATGGTATATGCTATTTTAGAGATGAGTATGATGGATTTGGACGTGTTATATGCCAATATGATGGTATAAGTGGAAGCAGTCCTACACGTTTTGGCTATGATGATTCTCCTGAAAACGGGGATACTGTTGTAACCGTAACAGATAGAAACGGTAATAAGAGTATCAGTATATTTAACTGCAGCCGTCAGTTGATGGAAAAAACTGATGCAAACGGAAATAAGGATTCCTATGAATATGATGCAAATGGTAATATAATTTCTTCAACAGATGCCCTTGGAAATCAGGCAGAGTATTCTTATAATGACAATGGCAAGATATTGTCTGAAACAGATAATAATGGTGCTGTCACTGAGTATGAATATGATACAAATAATAATCTGATTCGAAAGATTTATCCAAATGGTGCGTCAGAAACGTATGTATATGATATTAGTGGAAAACAGATGCTGTCATCTGTTGATATTAATGGTCAGATTACAGATTATGAATATTATGATAACGGCTTGTTAAGAAAAAAAGTAGTAGATGATTCTGAATATCAGTATACATATGAAAATGGGCTGTTAAAGACGGCGACTTCCCCGAATGGCGGTGTTATGACATATACTTATGATGCTTCAGGAAGAGCTGCAAAAATAACGGATGCCAATTCAAATATTCTGAGAAAATCATATGATGCAATCGGGCAGCTGATAAAAGTCACAAATGCAGATAACTCTGTTTTGACTTATACATATGACGGAAGAGGACAGGCAAAGACATTTTGTGATGCAAACGGTAATCTGACTAAATACTCATATAATGCAAACGGTATGCTCGTTTCAAAGGAAAATTCAGAAGGAGCAGCAATTCGATATGAATATGATGGTGAAGATAAGCTTGTAAAAACAACAGATAGAAATGGTAATATTTCAACAATAACTTATGATGCAGCAGGACAGATAATCTCACAGACTTATCCAAACGGAGGAACAGTAAAGTTTGAATATGATGAAGTGGGTAATCTGATTAAGAAGACGGAGGCATCGGGAAGTTATATCATAAGAACCTATGATGCAAATGGTAATGTTCTTACTGAAATGGATGCCGATGGTGTAAAGTCTGAATATGTATATGATAGTATGTCTTACGTAATAAAGGTATACAATACCAAAGGATATAAAACGGATTATGAATTGAACAATTCCGGACAGGTATTGCAGTCAAAAGACTCTATGGGAAATGTAATTAAAAATGAGTATGATACAAATGGAAATATTGTTCGGACAACCGATGCAAATGGTAATCATACATCTTATGAATATGACAGTTGTCAAAACCTGATAAAAATTACAGATTCAAATAATAATGAAACGACTTTTACATATGATAAATGCATGAATCGAACATCATCTACCGATGCAAATGGTAATACTTATACATATTTTTATGATTCCTGCGGACGATGTATTAAAATTACAGATCCGCTTGGAAATAGTAAGACCACAGATTATGATAAAAATGGTAATATTATAAAAACAACGAACTTTGCAGGAAATATTGTTGCACAAAACACATATGATTTTGATAATAATATGGTAAAATCTGTTGATACATTGGGTAATACAATACATGTAAGTTATGACGCAAATGGTAACATAACGGAATCTACTGATGCAAAAGGTAATAAAACAACATATGAATATAACGGAATGAATCAGATGACAAAATCCGTAAATCCACTTTTAAAGGCTAGTGAAATTTCATATGATGCAGATGGAAGAGTTATTACAACAAAAGGACCTTTAGGTGCAAGTGAAACTTATGAATACAGTAATGCAGGAAGATTGATTTCGGAGCAGACAGCAACAGATTCAAAGGTTAAATATGGATATGGCGAAGACGGATTATTGTCAGAAAAGACAAATGCCAGAGGTCAGAAAATGTCCTATACTTATAACAGCATAGAAAATGTAACCTCTATAACAGCAAACGAAGGAACTACCAGATATGAGTATGATGCTAATGGAAATATAGTAAAAATATCTGACAGTAAATCAACAATTGAAAAAACTTATGATTCTGATAACAGAGTAACAACTTATACTAATAATCAAAAGAACGTTGCATATGAATATGATGCTGTGGGAAATATAATTTCTCTTACATATCCGGATGGAACAAAAGTGCAGTATACTTATGATTCTTTAAACCAGATGATTTCTGTAAAAGACTGGAACAATCATATTACATCTTATGAGTATGATGCAAATGGCAACATTACAAAGATGACACGTCCTGACGGAAGTATATTGACAAAGAAGTATGATGCTGCTGATAATCTTATTGAAGCATTGGATATCAGGGCAAACGGAACAGTCATAAGTAAATTTGCATATAGCTATGATGCAAATGGTAATATTATCAGCGAAACATCATATGCAGAAAATGTAAAATATGAAATGACTTATGACAGCATGGACAGGGTAATTTCACGCAAGAAATTGGACTTATCTTCAATGGCTGTGCTTGATACGGAAAATTTCACCTATGATGACGCATGTAATATTACATCAAGCACCAAACAAAACAGTACCATTTCTATGACGTATGATATTAGAAACCGTTTAAAAACCGTATCCGGTTCAGAATGTACTTATGATGCAGATGGAAATATGACTTTGGGATTAGTAAACGGAGCCTTAAAGAATCTGAAATATGATTCTGGCAACCGTCTAATTTCTGCCGGAGATACAAGCTATATCTATGATACAGAAAATATTCGAATTGCAAAGGAAGATACAACAGGAAAGACTTCTTATGTATATGGAAGCATGTGGCAGTCAAGTATATTGTTAGAATCTATTGCCTCAAACGGAAGCACCACAAAATATGTATATGGTGCAGGAGCTTTAATCAGTCAGGAAAGTACAGACGGAACTGTTTACTATCACTATGACTTGAGAGGAAGTACAGTTGCACTTACCAATGAAACAGGAATCATAACAGATACATACAGATATGATGTGTATGGAATGGTAACTCATTTAACCGGTGACAATAAAACCCCATTCCTGTATAATGGACGTGACGGAGTTATGACCGATGGAAACGGATTGTTATATATGCGTGCAAGATATTACAGCCCTGAGTTAAAGAGATTCGTAAATGCAGATATTCTTACCGGAAATATTGGAGAATCAGATTCACTAAACCGTTATGCTTATGTAGATGGAAATCCAATCACCATGGTGGACCCATTTGGACTTTGTAAAGAACCCGGCAGTAAGAAGAATAACTCTGGAGGATTATCGGGAAAAATCAAATCAATGTGGAGTAAAGGAAAGGGAAAGGCATCTGAAATTAAAAATGGAACTAAGAAATATTTTTCGAAATGGAAACCTGCCGATTATATTCATACAGCATTAGATGGATTAGGAATGGCACCAGGATGTGGTATAATTTTTGACGGA
>CAZQRO010000095.1:0-6613 GCA_964595785.1 uncultured Eubacterium sp. | reverse complement strand
TCTTAAGGCCGCTAAAAAAATTGAAAAGGACATACAGAATAACTCAAAATCCGGATATGATATTGCAGATGCCGGAGCCAGTGCGGACGATGCAGTGGATAATGTGGAAGAGGGAGATAGTGGGGCTGAGGAAGATGCTAAGAAACCAACTAGTCAAAATCAACTGCAGAAACAGGTGGAAAAAGGTCAAGCTCCCAAAGGTGTTGATAGAGTTGACCCAGCGGATTCGAATGTTCCAGAGTCACAACCACATGTACATTTTGGAGAAAATGAAGCTGCGTTGAATCAGGATGGTACATGGCATGATGCAGGGAAAGCCCATCCCAAAATAACTAACAAAATTGAACAGTGGTTAACACAGAATGGCTGGAAAGTTCCAACAGAATAGAGTGGATGGAGGAAACTTATATATGCAATGGAAAGAAAAAGATATTAATATCTATCCAAATGTAATATTATCAGATTGTCAAATTGCTCATATAGAGATGGAAGGAGACAATATTGCTATTGATTTTTCGAAATATGGATTTTTTCGAAAAGACAATCTTAGTAATAAATATTATCGTACAGATGCTGGAAAAATTGTAGTAGAACAATGTGATGTAGATAATGTGAGTATTAAAGAAATTAGAAATCACCAACTATCAGATGATGTATTTTGTAATTCAATGTATGATGTTGAACCATCAGTTTTTAGTAATAATATTAACACAGGAAAATGGCGATTCGAAATCATAGAAGAATACTATGCTTCGGGAAGTGCGTTATACATTGGACAAATCAGAGAAGACGACAAAAAATTTAAATGTTGCATAAAAGTACAGTATAAGGATTTGATATATTTATGGAATGAGATAAGATACGATTATCCGTTTTAAGTTATAGGACATTTTTTCAAGTCCCTGCCCTGCGCCCAACGGGCAAGCCAATGTCATTAAGATAAGGAAAATCAATACATTTAGCAGATGTGTAAATATTCATATCTGCTATTTTTTTGCAAAAAACACTTGACAAATCTATAAAAAAATGCGGCGAAACCCCTTGAAATATATACATTTTGAGGAGGTATCGTTTATGCAGTTTTCAAAAGAAGTAAAATCGACTTTATGGAACTTAATTGATGAAATGTCGGAGGATTTATCACAATTCGGAGTGAATCCTGGCAAAGATTTTACAAGAAAAAAGAAGTGGAATTTTCCAACGTTAATAAAGTTTATTATCTCAATGGAAAGTCAATCACTTAAAAATGAATTAAACAAGTATTTTGGGTATACAACAGACTGCCCAACTAATGCATCTTTTAATCAAAGAAGATCTCAAATTAAATCAGATGCGTTTAAACATCTTTTTGAAGCATTCACTGCCACTTATAATAAAAAACCTAGTCTTTTTAACGGCTATCGGATTCTTGCTTGTGATGGTTCAGACATAAACATTGCTCATAATCCCAAAGATGAAGAAACTTATTTCACGCATGGAGACGCAAAAGGATTTAATCAATTACATCTGAATGCAATGTATGATTTACTTGATAGAATCTACACAGATATCATAATTCAGCCAGCAAGAGAAGAAAATGAACATAAGGCTTTTTGTGATATGGTAGATAGATATATAGGAAAAGAGAAAACCGCTTTCATCGTTAATCGAGGTTATGAATCTTACAATAATCTTGCTCATGTAATGGAGAAGGAGGCATTCTTTGTATTTAGATGTAAAGATATAAATAGTAGCGGTATTTTGTCAGGCTCCAAGCAGAAACTTCCTGATACTAAGGAATTTGATACTACTTTATCATTGATTCTAACAAGAAAATGGACTAATGAAGTTCTCAATCATCCTGAAATATACCGTCGTTTTCGTAATAAAGATAGTTTTGAATTTCTGGATTTAGATGAACATGCGTATTACAACATGACTCTTCGTGTTCTCCGTTTTCCTATTTCTGAAACGGAGTATGAATGTGTAATAACAAATCTTCCTACAGAAGATTTTTCAGCAGAAGAAATCAAAAAGTTATATGCAATGAGATGGGGAATTGAAACTTCGTTTAGAGAATTAAAATATGCTGTTGGTTTAACAAGCTTTCATGCAAAGAAAAGAGAATACATAATTCAAGAAGTATGGGCATGCATAATTCTGTATAATTTCTGTGAGATTATAACGGCACATATAAGCATACAAAAATGCACTGCAAAGCATACCTATCAAATAAACTATACATTTGCAATACACATATGCAGGTATTTTATAAGTAAAATGGCGGAGAACTCTCCGCCAAATGTTGAAGCACTAATTAGTAAAGAAATTTTACCTGTTCGTTCTGGACGCCACGACCCTCGCAAAGTCGATCACAAGAAATCAGTAAGTTTTCTATACCGTGTAGCTTAACACTAAATATACTATACTACTAATTTAGACAGATAGAAACATCTGTCTGATTGCGATGCACTAAATTGAAAAGGATATTATGCTGCGCCTTTTCGTTTTATATAATCAGGAATAGTAAAATATCCTTTTTTACTATCTTAATGACATTGTCAAGATTGAGGGGCAGGGGAGTTGAAGTGTCGAAGACACTTTTTTATTATCAGTGAAAATGTATTGTTTGAGATGAAATTAATAATTCTCAAACAAAATATAAATAATTCATAAATGAAACCTTGTTAATCTTTGTTCATCAAATGAAAAAGGAGAATGAAGATATGGCAAAATCGAAATTAGCAGCAGCAAACAAGAAGGTAGAAAAGGCAGTAGTGGGCAGTTACAAGAAAATTGAAAATGGAGTAGTTAGTGGATACAAGAAAATTGAAAATGGTGTGGTAAATGGCTACATGAAAATCGAGGACCATTTTGTGGACAGTTATCTCACCAAAGAGGGTGAATCTGTTGAGGATGCTAAGAAAAGATTATCACATGGAAAGGCAGGTAAATAATTATGAAGAAAAGTAGCTTTGTGGCATTAGTATTAGGAACAATTAGTATGGTGCTTTTTGCATTGGGAATGTGTATGGCGTTAATCCATGAATGGAATGCGTTTAACCCGGGTGTAATCATGGGCTGTCTTGGAATTGTGATGGCACTTATAACAGTAATTATATGGAGAAGAATGAAACACAAGGAACCAATTAAGATATCAGGAAAGAGCATATTTACTATTTTCGTGGCACTTGTCGGAACATTAGGTTTGGGTGTGGGTATGTGTCTTACAATGGTATGGTCCTACATGGTATTGGGAATTATTGTAGGACTAGCGGGAATCATAGTATTATTAATGCTGATACCAATCTGTATAGGCTTAAAATAATATTATAATTAATGACCATTTTAACAAAACTGAAACAATTGTATGATAAAATATCTGAAAAGATTAATGTTAGGAATATTTTATATGAACATAAAGCAAATCGGATGGAAAGAGGTACAGGCAAAAATATTAAAAGTATCAATTGGAAAAAGAATATTGATTTATATCATTGCAATTATTGTCTCGATTACCTCATTACTTCAAGTGCAGATGGTGTTTTTGCCTAATGTACTTGGAGTTGTATTGTATTGTCTTGCAGGGGCATTTCTTGCTGCAGGGGTATTCTATATGGTTAGAGATGTTTTATATCTTAAGAAACATAAAATACGACCGACAATAGAAAAAAATCATTTTGCAAATAGATTATCAAAGGATTATTATTACAGAACAGTTATGACTACATATTCATCTTTTACATTTAATGTTTTTTTTGCTATGTTAAATGGAATTTATGGAGTGATTTTTCGGTCATGGTGGTTTGTGACATTGGCGGTATATTACATAATATTGTCGGTAATGCGATTAATTGCAATTCGTATGGAAGTTAGGGACAAGAAGGAGAAAGAAACCAGGCAGATAAGGAATAATGAATGGAATGTTTACAGAAAATGTGGAATCCTTTTTGTGCTTCTTACCATTGCCATGATTGGAGCAGTATTTTTAATGGTATTTGAAAGTAATGGGAAATCATATCCCGGAACAATGATTTTCGTGGTAGCATTATATACATTTTATAGAATAATCTTGAGTATCATTAATCTGTTAAAGGCTAAACGTCTAAAATCTCCACTGATTATGACGATTCGAAATATTGGATATGCGGATGCTATGGTATCAATTCTATTTTTACAGACTGCCATGTTTAAGTCTTTTAACAAGGAACATAGTTCGCTTCCAAGAATTATGAATGCAATAACCGGCGGTGTTGTATGTGTGACAATTCTGTTTATGGGAATCTGCATGATTATATTAGCAGGACGTAGATTAAGTAAGTTTGATATCGAGTAGCATGATAAAAAAATATTGCAAATAGAAAGAAGGATTAGCATAGTAAATATATTAGTGGTAGAAGATGATAATAGTCTTAATAAAATTGTTTGTACTTTCCTAAATGACAGTGGTTTTCAGGCAAAAGGCTGTCTAAATGCCAACGATGCCTACGATGAAATGTATAACAATATGTATGAACTGATTATTTCTGATATTATGATGCCGGAAATTAATGGTTTCGAATTTGCAAAATCAGTAAGGGCAGTTAACAAAACTATTCCTATCTTATTTATGTCAGCAAAGGATGATTTACCTTCAAAACAAAAGGGTTTTTTGATTGGTATCGACGACTATATGGTAAAGCCAATTGAACTGGATGAATTATTACTTCGAATCAGGGCATTGCTTAGAAGAGCAAACATAGAAATGGAACGAAAACTAACTATAGGGAATTTAATTATGGACGCGGATGCAATGACGGCAGTTGTAAATAATGTTGATGTTCTAACAACAACTAGGGAATTTAATATTCTGTTTAAGTTATTATCCTACCCATCAAAAACATTTTCAAGGGCACAGTTAATGGATATGTTCTGGGATATGAATAGTGAGACAAGTCTTCGTGCAGTTGATGTATACGTTACAAAGTTAAGAGATAAATTCTCGGAATGTGATGGATTTCAGATAGTAACGGTAAGAGGATTAGGATATAAGGCGGTATTAAAGGTATGATTTTAGAGAGCAATAAGAAAACGAAAGGAAAAATTCCATTTAAAATTTTTTTGAGTATATTCCTTGCTTTTGCTGCATTTACAACGATGCAGATGATGATTCTTGGTGATTATATTAACTACACGGAGATTCCAATTAGAAATATGGCGGGCATAGTGGGATTCTGGCTAATTCTGGCTATGGGATTTACTTTTCTTACCATATATCAGATAGAAAAGTATTATGAAAAACCTGTTATAAAACTTGCAGATGCAATTAAAAAGGTTGCAAATGGTGATTTTTCTGTATATGTAAAGCCTATACACACTCAGGAAAAGTATGATTATCTGGATGAAATGATTCTGGATTTTAATAAAATGGTAGAAGATTTAGGAAGCATAGAGACCTTAAAAACTGATTTTTTCTCAAATGTTTCCCATGAAATAAAGACACCTCTTTCAATAATTCAAAATTATTCTGAACTGCTTTTTGACAGTAAGCTTGACAGTAAATTAAGAAATGAATATATTTTAGCAATGCATCAGGCAACCTTGAGATTGTCCGGACTTATTACAAATATGTTAAAAATAAATAAGCTTGAAAAGCAGACGATTCAGGTTCTAACAGAACCATATGATGTATGTGCACAACTTTGTGAGTGTGCAATTGCATTTGAGAAAATGTGGGAGAAAAAAAACATTACATTTGAGGCAGATATTGAGGATAAGGTAATGATTGATGCAGATGAGAGTCTTCTTGAAATTGTATGGAACAACCTGCTGTCTAATGCAATAAAGTTTACTGACGAAGGCGGAATAATTATGATTAGACAGACTTTGGAATTACACCGCGTGATTGTGCAGATTAGCGATACAGGCTGTGGAATGAATGAAAATACAAGAAAACGTATATTTGACAAGTTTTATCAGGGTGATACTTCTCATGCAAAAGAGGGAAATGGTCTGGGTCTTGCACTTGTAAAGAGAGTATTAGAGTTAATGAATGGAAGCATAGAGGTAAACAGTGAAGCGGGAAGGGGCAGTACTTTTACTGTTTCAATTCCAAGACAGAATGGTAATGAGGAAATAAACAGAGAGGAAGGTCGGATTCTATGAGTGAATTAATCCAGAGTAAAAAAACATACATTGGATATGAATATAAGGAAGTAGTTATAAATAGTAAAAAAATCTCCATGTGTATGGATGGTTATGAAAATTTTGGATGGGAAATAGATGAACATATGAATCAGGCGCAAACAGGTGAGCATATCAGATTGAAGTTAAAACGTGACAGAAAGATAATGAATAAGACAGAACTTACCAGATTAGAGCGGAATTTTGAGGCATGTATGGAAGAGATTGATACATTAGAAACTTCCATTCATAAAAAAGCATGTATATATGTCTGTCTTATAGGTATACTTGGGACTGTTTTTATGGCAATGTCAACTTTTGCAGTTACACATGAACCACCAATTATATGGTTATGTATATTGTTTGCACTTCCGGGATTTGCCGGTTGGATTTCGCCGATATTTTTATATAAGAATATTATTAATAAGAGAACAGAAGAAATCATTCCTTATGTGGAGTCAAAACAGGAGGA
>CAZQRO010000094.1:0-7011 GCA_964595785.1 uncultured Eubacterium sp. | reverse complement strand
ATTGTATATAATTTAAAAATATGATATCAGATTTTTCATAATCTTTCTAAGGATAGTAATAATATTTCCCTCTTTTCAGCCATGCTGTATGCATTCCTGCCATATTTCCTCCCTTTATATCTGCTGAAGGATTGTCACCTACAATCAATATATCATCTTCTGCTTCTCCGATTATATCAACTGCATATTTAAATAATCTTTCACTTGGTTTAGTTGCACCTGCCTGTTCTGCTGATATTGTATTTTTAAAAACTTGTCAACCCCAAGACATTTTAGTTTTTGCTTATGTATCTCTAATAACTCGTCAGTCAAAACATATAATTTATACCTTTGAGACAGTTGTGGCAAAATGCACATTAAATCCGTATACGGTTTCATATTATCAAATATAACCTGCCAATAGAAATCACTCGCTTCCTCCATAGTAACATTGGCAATATGCAAATTGCTTATCACTTCACAATACCATCTTTTTCTGTCATTTGCCTCTGGCTTTCCTCTGTCGCTGTTCGTAATTTGTGCCTTTACTTTTCTGAACGTAGTATAAATGGTTTCCACATCAATATTTGAATTTTGGCTTAAATATTCAGCAGTATTTAATTCTGCCATCATCTTTACATCTGTCTCGTTGTACAACGTTCCATCAACATCAAATACAATAGCATTAATCAAAATTCTGCACCTCTTTCATATGTATATTTTTTATAACTGTTTTTCCATAAAATTAATGGTTCTTTTCTAAACTGAATCAGTTAGGCTTTGACATATTATCGTACATTCTCCAAATACACTTTTCTCACCCAGTTCCAGTTTTCATCTTCGGTAAGATGACAGCAAGCCTTGCCGCTAACTAATAATTTTAACAGTTTTAGACGAGTTTCATCATCATATTTTTCCAAATCAATATTTAACTTATCTTTGCAGAATTTATTTACTATCATTCCACTGTAATAGATTACATACTGTTTATTTGCACTGCATTTTCCAAACATTTTGTATATTAATTGCAGATATAGATATATATCTTCTGCGTATAATGAATTTAGCAGTGCATAAATCGTACCAATTTTATGGTTTACTTCATCTGATTCAAACCAATCTGCCACATCTCTTACATATTTATAGCAGTATATATCTGACCACAAATTTTTGTCCCAGGCTGTATTATAATTATTTGTTAATACATATTCTATCAGTTCTGTGATGTCATCTGGTGATGCATTTACTTTTTTAAGTTTATATACATAAATACTTGAATTCATAATTCCTGTATCTATGACATTTACCACCTCATCTATCGCTGATAATTCAAATTTACCTGCATTTTCAATTATCTTCTTTTCCTTAGTTCCACATGCACCTTCCATATCATCAAACATCGGCTGATGCCTGAATTCAAATATTCCATATTTTCCTATAAGATTAGGATATGTAACAATATATTTTTCATAAATAATTCCCGACTTACCTAATAATTTAACATCAGCATTTATTTCATTAACCAGATGTTTCTGATATACGACACCTGAACCTTTATAATATAGCCCGCTCTCAGCAATTCCTGTTCGCTTTGCAGGGATAGCCATGATTTTTTCAGGAAGTCTGACTTCACTTATGACATTACCTTTTATATCATATATCGCTACCTTGTCTGTTATATATTCCATAATGTTCTTCCTTCTCTTCATATCAATATAGTATTGTTTTTTTAATACTAATCATTTCTTCCTATTTCGTATAGAGTCTCTTTTGTTTCATCATCACGCACGCTTATATATGTGACTCCTACATTATCTTCATCTTCTTTATCTATAAGATATACTTTATAGTATATCTCATATTTTTTGTCTAAGTCTGTCTTAATGTGCATAATTGATGCGTCACCATCACTTAAAACTTCTTCGCCATCACGTATTTTTCCACCACCAGCAGAGCCTCTTATTTCCTCATACTCTTCTATATTTCCTTCAATATATTCAAAGGACTTTTCTATTTTCTTTTTTGTATATGACTTCTCTTTCAGATTCTCTGATAATACTGCTATGATTTTATCTGTATCTTTAGTCCTGTATCCTTCATAGATTTCCTTTCCCATATTCCATATCTTTTCATCTGAAGTTTCATAATCAGAATCACAGGAAGTTAGAACCATAATGCACATAATTATTATTGCTAAAACACTGTATTTTTTCATTTTTTTCACCTCTCATAACGGAACAGTTTTATGTTAAAATGACTGTGTCCAAAGATTCACACAGACATTTGCTGTTTTGATGGATTCATGTTAAAACAGGTGCCGCAGTACAATGCGGCGCCTGAATAATTTGAGCTAATCATTTCTTCCTATCTTATATAGAGTCTCTTTTGTTTCATCATCACGCACGCTTATATATGTAACGCCTACATTATCTTCGTTCTCTTTATCTATCAGATATACCTTATAAGATATCTCATATTTTTTATCTAAGTCTGTCTTAATGTGCATAATTGCTCCACCGCCCACACTTAAAACTTCTTCACCATCACGTATTTTTCCACCGCCAACGGAACCTCTTATTTCCTCATACTCCTCTATATTTCCTTCAATACATTCAAAGGACTTTTCTATTTTCTTCTTCATATATGAGTCATTCTGAAGATGTTCAGATAATAATGGAATGATTTTATCTGTATCTTTAGTCTTGTATCCTTCATATATTTCCTTGCCCATATTCTTTATTCTAACACCAGAACTTTGGTAATCAGAATCACATGAAATTAGAACTATTGCACAAAACATTATTATTAATGCAATACTATATTTTTTCACTTATTTCACCTACTCCCATATTATCCATATACATTTGTCTGAATCATCAAATATAAGATTATCAGCAGAAATGTCTAAATAATTATTACTGTTTTTCAATGATTCATATACATCTCTATGCTTTGATAAGTCTACTTTACCAATCGTAACCATCTTTTTCGGATTTGCTTCTTTGTATTCAGGATTAAATCCTGTTACCCACCACTGCTTCTCGGTATATTGGTCTGGTTCCCAGCCAAATACATTATCATATGAATCATTATCATAATAATACAGATAAAGCTGCATTGGAACCTCAAAGTCCACTGCATCATATTGGTCTATTCCTGAATGTTTATCACTGTATTTATATAATCCTATTTCTGTGCCTGACTGTAGATTCCAATAATCCCCTTTCCACATCCACAGCGCATACTCATTATTTTTATCTCTTAGTCTTCCTTTATCCATATATGAGCCAATTCTGAATATATCATCATAAAAATCATTGTACCCAAAACTTCTCTGCCATGTATCTGGCTGTGAGTGGTAAGCAGTCCCTTGGTCATCATATATAAAATTCAATATATATGCACCTAACATTGCATTTCCTTCACATTTATCCTTTATCCATAATGCAGTCTTTCTTATCGCACTGCTGTGTTCATCTACCGAATTTCGCAATTTTAATATAGTCTCAACTAATTTATTGGCAATCTTCTTATCAAAACCTGATAAAGAGTCCCATGCTTCCGAATCATATTCATCTGGTACGGTTGTTTCACTCTTATAACTGACATGAGTGTCCCAGATTGTTTTGGTTCCATTCTTAATTTTAGGCTGCGAATCCTTCGGTGCCACTTTCTCTTCGTTATACTTGCCTTCATTTATGTATCTGGCTTTACCATCGAGCAATCCGTCTCCGTCTGTATCTTCTTTTGTAGGGTCACTAAAGTAATTATATACAGGTATTGCCTTGTCAATCTTGAAATTAAAGCCCAGTTTATTTAGAAATGGTCTTATATCTAAACTTATTGCTTCATTAACAATATCTAATTCCTGATTATCTAATAATGAATCATTGTCTGTATCGGCTGTTCCTGTCAGACTCGGCTGTTCCTTTAACTTAACAACTTTCGGAATCAATCCATTAAGTGCTACCCAATAACCATTGTTAGTTTCTTCATTAATTAAAGATGCTATCTCTAGTAATTTTGCCTTGAAACCTCCGCTGATATTTGCAAACATTCCGCCAGTCTGTTCGTATATGCTCTTATATGTTTCACTATAACCAGTGTTAGAAACTACAGAAACATTTATTCCGTCATTTTTCAAATTATCGACAAGGGTGTTTACTGACTCAATCCCATATCTATTGTTAATTTTATAATCCGCATCTGTAACAAGTACAAAAAATTTCTGTGCTGAACCTCTCATATCAAGATTTCTTGCCATTTCCATTGCATCAATAGCTGTTTCCGGACCATCACCACCGCCTGCTACATTTAAATTTCCTATCTGCATTTTAAACTCGCTGACATCTGTGTACCAATTTGTATTATCTGAATTCTTTTTAATATTGGTCGAACCTTCACCATCACACGTTATATCCTTATATTCAACCAAGGCAAAATTAGGTGTAATTCCTGCTGCTGTGATTTCATCGACAAATGCATTAAGGTTATCCTTCACGTTTCCTATGTAAGAACCCATTGAACCGGTTGTGTCTACGATAAACACAATATCTGTCTGACCATTAATCTTAATATCGGACACATTAATACCATCAGCAATGTCTGAGTCTGTATCTTCACTCACACCTGTAGCTGCCAATGAATATGTCGAAGTTAGATTCATTTCATCAGATGATATACTTTCATCTAAACTTTCTATATCATTATAGTTGATTCCCAGTGAACTTACCCAGTCCATTACATCCATTACAAAATACACACCTGCTTTTGATACCTTCGCACTGATTCTGCGAGTTTCTTCATCATAAACTGTATCAAGCGGATATGTCGTCTCACCATCATTGTAACATATTATTAATCCATTTGTAATGCTGCTGTCCACATCATATGTTTTCACTTTATAAGATGAACTGATTTCGAATGTAATGCTTCCATCTGTCATGTCAGTGTTCTCTATACTTATTGCTTTACCAACATAAGACCTTTCTTCCCCTTTAAGATAATCCTCATATGCCAAGACCGATATATTTTTATTTATATTCCCCTGCGCTGACACTGAAACCTCAACCGGAACTGCAATATTATCATCAAATATATCCGCATCATACTGTTTTTCATCAACTGTCTGCCAGACATATTCTTCTCCGTCAATAATTCCGTTTCCATCGGTATCAGCCACAAGTGGATCAAATCCCAGAACAAGTTCATCACCATCATTCAGTTTGTCACCATCTGTATCCTCTGATACCGGGTCGGTGCCATAAATTGTAATTTCATCAAGGTCATTAATATCGTCACTATCTGTATCCTTTAAAGTTGGATCTGTTCCATATGTTATCTCATCCTTATTTATGATTCCATCTGCGTCAATGTCGACATCTGAATCGGCGATACCTTCTGTAAATGAATCATATATCAATGGATCCGTTTTTGTCAAAACAACTTCATCATAATCTGATAATCCATCTCCATCTGTATCGTCAGAATCTTTGTCTAATCCAAAAAGTGCTTCAAGGTAATCTGGAACTGCGTCTTTATCTTTATCAGCTTCAATGTTTACCTCGTATTTTCTTTCTTCAGCACTTCCTGCTGAATTCCACCCTGTCACCTTAATAGTATTTTTACCATTTTTAAACTCACTATATTCTAGTTTTTCCGAACAGTTCCATAATGTAGTATCATTACCTCTCCAGAATCTTAATGCAGTACTTCCTTCATCTTCAACAGTAACTATATACGCATAAACATTTGCTGTCTCTTCATAATCTATTTCTTTTGGATTATATATTTTTTTGTCAGCATTGCAGAATTTTATATCTGTATTACCATTCTTTGCTTCTTCTGTAAAATTAACATAAATCTCAGCATTATCCCTTGTCCAATCAGGAAATTCCGTAAGATCAACATAGACAATATCACCCGCATGCAAATAATTTTCAACATCATCATCTGTGGTTTCCCAATGTCCATACTCAGCACCATCTGCATAATATGCATTATTATTATTTCTCCCGCCTGCACTCCATGAATTCCACTGAATATCTTTTGTCACATTCATTCTATTGAATGTAATATTATATGCTGTATCCGGTACCGTAGCAGACCATACATTATTCTCAACCTCTGTCATATCATAATAATCATGACCATTAGAATTATCCACCAACTGCATTACGGCATTATCATTACTTATACTAATCCTTTCATGCCGAAGCTGTTTTTTTGCGAAGGCACTGCCATGAGAAATTCGCGAAGGCGATTTCTCATGTGCAATTTCAAGTTTGTGCTTCGTCACAAACTTGTGTGCGAAAAATATGCTATCAAGCATATTTTTCACACTAATCTATTATGTATAAATAATTTACTCAACAAACCAAATTGAAACTGACTTTTCCACTTCAATTTTCTAATTTCTCACTCATAATGGACTATTCAAATTTAGGCGCCGCAAATGCGACACCTAAAAATTTTATATCATATAATTAGTTAGCTTTACCAACTGAACCAAATAATTCCATTTTCTCTTTAACTGTAGCTTTGATTGCTTCAAATCCAGGAGCAAGTAACTTACGAGGGTCAAATCCTTTGCCCTGAAGGTCTTTGCCAGCTTCGATATATTCACGTGTAGCTGCTGCAAATGATAACTGGCATTCTGTGTTAACATTAATCTTAGCAACACCAAGTGTGATAGCTTTCTTAATCATATCAGCCGGGATGCCTGTACCACCATGAAGAACTAATGGCATATCTCCTGTCAGCTTCTGAACAGCATCAAGTGTTTCAAAACTTAAGCCTTCCCAATTATCCGGATATTTACCATGGATATTACCGATACCTGCTGCAAGCATTGTAACACCAAGGTCAGCAATTGATTTACATTCATTAGGGTCTGCACATTCACCTTTACCGATTACGCCGTCTTCTTCTCCACCGATTGAACCAACTTCTGCTTCAAGAGACATTCCTTTTTCTGCTGTAATCTTAACTAATTCTGTTGTCTTAGCAACATTTTCATCTATTGGATAATGA
>CAZQRO010000093.1:0-7033 GCA_964595785.1 uncultured Eubacterium sp. | reverse complement strand
AAGACAGTTAAACAGATCAAACAAGAAGATGAGTGAGTATGGTCTTCAGTTAAGAGAAAAGCAGAAAGCTAAATTCATCTATGGTGTATTAGAGAAACCATTTAGAAATTACTATGCGAAAGCACAGAAAATGAACGGTATGACAGGTGAAAATCTTATGATTTTACTTGAACTTAGACTTGATAATGTGTTATTCCGTATGGGTTATGCCAGAACTAGAAAAGAAGCAAGACAGATTGTTGACCATAAGCATGTATTAGTTAATGGCAAACAGGTTAACATTCCTTCATATTTAGTAAAAGCCGGCGATACAATCGAAATTAAAGAGAAACATAAAGCTTCTCAGAGATATAAGGATATCCTTGAATTAACTGATGGAAGATTAGTTCCGGAATGGTTAGAAGCAGAACATGAAAATCTTAGCGGAGTAGTTAAAGAAGTTCCGACAAGAGAAATCATTGATGTACCAGTTGACGAAATGCTTATCGTCGAATTATATTCGAAATAGGCTTAGGCAATTCCTAAAACAGAAAAAGGAGGGGCTTTTTAATGTTCGATTTTCAAATACCTAATATTGAGATAGCAGAAATCTCAGAAGATAATAAGTATGGTAAATTTGTTGTAGAACCTCTTGAAAGAGGTTACGGCACAACTCTTGGTAATTCTTTAAGAAGAATTATGCTTTCTTCATTACCCGGAGCAGCTGTCAGTCAGGTCAAATTTGATGGTGTTTTGCATGAATTCAGTTCAATCCCTGGTGTTAAGGAAGATGTTACAGAGATTATCATGAATATTAAATGTCTGTCTATTAAGAGCAATAGCGAAAGTGATGCTCCAATAACAGGTTACATTGAGAAAATTGGTGATGGTGTTGTAACAGCAGCAGATATTCAGGTTGATTCTGAGATTGAGATTCTTAACAAAGATTTAGTTATTGCTACATTAAGTGGTGGAAAAGATAGCAGATTCTATGCAGAGTTAACTATTACTAAAGGCAGAGGATATGTAAGTGCTGACAAAAACAAAAATGATGAGTTACCAATAGGTGTAATTGCTATTGACTCAATCTACACACCTGTTGAAAGAGTGAACATGCAGATTCAGAACACTCGTGTAGGTCAGATTACTGATTTTGATAAACTTACATTAGATGTATATACAAACGGAACACTTGCTCCGGACGAGGCAGTTAGTCTGGCAGCTAAGGTTTTAAGTGAACATTTAAATTATTTCATTAATCTTTCAGAGAAGGCTAAGAATGTTGACATTATGGCTGAACCTGTTGTTAATGAGCAGGTTAAAGTGTTAGAAATGAACATTGACGAATTAGAGTTATCAGTTCGTTCTTATAATTGTTTAAAGAGAGCTGGTATTAATACAGTCCAGGAATTAACTAACAAGACAGCAGATGATATGATGAAAATTAGAAATCTTGGACGCAAATCGCTTGAAGAAGTGTATGCTAAGTTAAAAGAATTAGGCTTGCATTTAAAAGACGGCGATAATTAGTATGTTCCTAAGTAAAGGAGGTAAGATTAGAAATGGCAGGATATAGAAAACTTGGAAGAACTTCATCACAGAGAAAAGCTATGCTTAGAAGTCTTGTAACAGCCTTAATCGAAAATGGAAAGATTGAGACAACTGAAACAAGAGCTAAAGAAGTTCGCAAGATGGCTGAAGGCTTAATCGCTATGGCAGTCAGAGAAAAAGATAATTTTGAAGAAGTAACAGTTAAAGCTAAAGTTTATGTTAAAGATAAAGATGGCAAGAGAGTAAAGGAAGTTGTTGATGGTAAAAAAGTTGACAAAGTTGAATTAGTTGACAAGACAATCAAAAAGGACGCACCTTCAAAACTTCATGCCAGAAGACAGATGCAGAAAGTTCTTTATACAGTTAAAGAAGTTCCAACAGAAGCAGCTGGAAAGAAAAAGAATACAAAAACAGTTGATTTAACACAGAAGTTATTCGACGAAGTAGCACCTAAGTATGTTGATAGAAATGGTGGATATACAAGAATCATTAAAATCGGACAGCGTAAAGGTGATGCAGCAATGCAGGTTGTACTTGAATTAGTATAATAAATGTGATATTTAGAGAGGAAGGAAAGTTCGCTTTGCCTTCCTCTTTATTATTTTGTAGTATAAGAAATTGCTCGAGCCAATTAGTGGCTGTCAAAATAATATAAATTATGTTTATATTCATCAAATTGCACAAAAGAATGAATCTTGCATTGCGAAGAAAATCTTATTATCATAGCACAACAAGACGAATCTTTTGTGCAATCTGATGAATAATATCATAAGTATATATTTGACCTCAAACATTATAGGATTCAGGTGGCAGAAGGCATATTTTCAAAGATACTTCGTTATGGAGGTATATATGAGTATTATCAGTACAAAACATATAAAATATAAATTTATAAAAAAAGATGAAAATAATCAAAATATTGGGGAAAATATTGTCCTCGATGATGTTAATATAGATATGGAACAGGGAGAATTTGTAGCAATTCTAGGTCATAATGGTTCCGGTAAATCAACACTTGCCAGACATTTGAATGCACTTTTACTTCCTGATGAAGGAAATGTATATATAGACGGAAAAGACTCTAAAAGTGTGGAAGAATTATGGACACTCAGAGAAAAATGTGGAATGGTGTTTCAGAATCCGGATAATCAGATTGTTGGTGTAACGGTCGAAGAGGATATTGGATTTGGACCTGAAAACCTTGGAATTGAGTGCAATGAAATATGGAGCAGAGTAAATGATTCACTGCAAAAAGTAGACATGAATAAATATAGAAAAAAATCTCCGAATCATTTATCAGGTGGTCAGAAACAGCGGGTTGCCATTGCATCATCATTAGCAATGAAACCTAAATGTATTGTTTTTGATGAGCCTACGGCAATGCTTGACCCACAAGGCAGAAAAGAAGTAATGAAAATCATCAGGGAATTGAATGAGTTAGAAAATATGACTATTATCCTGATTACGCATCATATGAATGAGGCTGTGAATGCAGACAGAGTAATGGTGATTGATGATGGAAAAATAGTTTTGCAGGGAACACCAAGAGAGGTTTTTTCTAATGTAGAGAGAATTAGAGAATTAAAACTTGATATGCCTCAGATTATGGAATTATCATATGAATTATTTAAAATTGGCAGGTTCAGCAGATATGATTTGCTGAATGCAGAAGAATTTGTAAGGCAGTTTGAAATTGATGGAATAAAAACAGATACAGAACAGAAAATACATGGCGAAACAGAACAGAAAGATACAAGCGAAAAGAGTGCAAAAAGCGAAAGTAATGGTAAAAGCGAAAGTATTGATAAAAGTGAAATTATTGATAAAAGTGAAAAGAGTGCTTTTGTGAGCGAAGAAAACAGTTGTAAAGTTAAGAGTGATGGCTTGATAGAAAAATCCGATAGAAAGAAAACAATTCTTGAACTTAAAAATGTAAATCTGTCATATGAATCAGGAACAAATATGGAGGTAAAGGCCATATCTGACATTAGCCTGACACTTTACAGTAATGAATTTATTGGAATAATAGGTCACACAGGCTCTGGCAAATCAAGCTTTGTTCAGTTAATGAATGGACTGATTAAGCCAACATCAGGAGAAATCATTTATAGAGGTGAGAATATACATGTAAAAGGTTTTGATAAAAAATCACTCCACTGCAATATCGGACTTGTATTTCAATGCCCTGAAAGTCAGCTATTTGAGGAAACTGTAATTAAGGATGTAATGTTTGGTCCGCTTAATAAAGGAATGTCCGAAGAGGAAGCAAAGCAGACGGCTAAAGATACATTGAGAATGCTGGATATTGGCGAGAAATATTATGATAATTCTCCATTTGAATTGTCGGGTGGCGAAAAAAGAAGAGTGGCAATTGCAGGTGTCATAGCAATGAATCCGGAGGTAATCATATTAGATGAACCGACTGCCGGACTTGATCCGAGGTCACGAAATAATCTGTTAAAAGCGTTAAAAGTTCTTCAGAATGAACGACATAAGACCATTATCATTGTGTCGCATAATATGGAAGATATGGCAAATTATGTGGAACGGTTAATTGTTATGAACGATGGTAAGATTATGTATGATGACAATAAGAAGAGTGTTTTTAAATATGCAGTGGAATTAGAGAAAATCGGATTAGATGTGCCTGAAGTTACTGCTGCTATGATAAGGCTTAAAAAAATGGGATATGAAGTTGATACTTCGGCTATAACAATTGAAGAAGCTTTGAGAGGAATGAGTACAAATGCTTAGAGATATAACAATTGGACAGTATTATCAGTCGGATTCAAAAATACATAAACTGGATCCGCGGACAAAATTATTTGCTACATTTGCATTTATTTTAATGCTGTTTATCTGTAATAATATGGTGACATATATAATTTCAGCACTCTGTCTTATATTGATAATATTTATTTCAAAGATACCTTTTAGGTTTATTTTCAGAGGGCTGAAAGCAGTATTTGTAATTTTGTTTATAAGTGTGTTCTTTAATGTGTTCTTTACATCCGGCAAGATTATTTTTGAGATTGGATTTATCAAAGTAACATATGAAGGATTGATAAAGGCTGCACTAATGGGAGTAAGATTTGTTCTGTTAATTATTGGCTCATCAATATTAACGCTTACAACCACACCAAATAATCTTACGGACGGATTGGAAAAATCACTTGGATTTCTAAATGTAATCAGGATTCCGGTACATGAAATTGCCATGATGATGTCGATTGCTCTACGTTTTATTCCAATTCTTATGGAAGAAACCGACAAGATTATCAAGGCACAAACTGCAAGGGGGGCAGAATTCGATAGTGGAAACATTTTAAAAAAGGCAAAAGCCATGATACCGGTATTAGTTCCTCTATTTATTTCTTCTTTCAGACGGGCAAATGATTTGGCAACCGCCATGGATGCAAGATGTTATAGAGGCGGCATGGGGCGTACAAAAATGAAACCACTTAAATATAAAAAAAGAGATTTATTTGGATACATTTGTGTGGTAATATTTGTGGTAGTAATGATTATTATTAAAATTTATATATACGATTGATGCCGGAGTCAAATAGTATGAATAATATGGTAAGTGTATATATTAGACCATGGAATCATAGGATTTAGAGTGTCAAAAGGTATCTTTCTTAGAACAGTTCGTCAGTTTTTACAAAAGAATGATACTTGTATTGTGAAAATAAAGAGTGAAAAATCAGGTATGGAGGCAGAGATGGCAGGAGGAGATTGTAATTCGTGTAGTTTTTATGTATATGATGAAGACTACGATGACTATATGTGTCAGGTGAATATGGATGAAGATGATGTGGTGCGTCTGATGAATGATGCAAATTATGCTTGTCCGTATTACCAGTTAGATGACGAGTACAGAATTGTAAGAAAACAGATGTAGATGTCAAAAGGCAGTTAGTTCAGGCGAAAAATGTGTGAATAGTGAAATAAATGTATGGAAAGGCATGGTAGTATGCAGGAAGAAAAAGTTAAAAGGCGTGTAAAATTGATAATTGGATATGACGGAACAAATTATTGCGGATGGCAGGTTCAGATTAACGGAATAACTGTGGAAGAGGTTATAAATAGAGAATTAAGCAGGCTGTTAAATGAGGATATTGCGGTAATTGGGGCAAGCAGAACTGATTCAGGAGTACATGCTATTGGAAATGTTGCTGTATTTGATACATTTTCGAAGATACCCCCTGAAAAAATGTGTTTTGCGCTAAACCAAAGACTGCCCGAAGACATTAGAATTCAGGATTCGTGTGAAGTGCCGATTGATTTTCACCCACGTTTCTGCAATAGTATGAAGACTTATGAATACAAGATTCTAAACAGAAGATTTGATATGCCAACTATGAGACTGTACACGCATTTTGTATACATGCCGTTAGATTTTGAAAAAATGAAAGAAGCAGCAGCTTGTCTGACGGGTGAACACGATTTTAAAAGTTTTTGTTCTTCCAGAACTCAGGTTACAGATACAGTCAGAACGATTTATTCACTGGATTTAATTAAGGAAGATGACATAATCAAAATAAGGATTTCCGGAAATGGGTTCTTATATAATATGGTAAGAATAATAGTTGGGACACTGATTAAAGTAGGCCTGAAGGTGTATCCGCCTGAACATGTTAAGAAAATATTAGAGGCTTGTGACAGAAAGGTGGCAGGACCTAAAGCACCGGCAAAAGGACTTACGCTTATTGGAATTGATTATGAATAAATAGATGTGGATAATTATATAATTAATTTCAATAATTGTGGAAATATTTGCAAAAATAAGTAAAAAATTCGGTTGACACAAAAACATCAATGTTATATAATAGTTAACTGTGACAGTACGTGAAATATATATGCTCTGTCTGTATAACGCAAGTAAATACTCAAACCAAAGCCCCGGTAGAAGTATTTATATATAAATTTAATATTATATTATCATAGGAGGTAAACCAATGAAGAGTTACATGGCTAGTCCGGCAACAATTGAAAGAAAATGGTATGTAGTTGACGCTACAGGATATACATTAGGACGTTTATCATCAGAAATCGCAAAAGTTTTAAGAGGTAAGAACAAACCAACATTTACACCACATATCGACACAGGTGATTATGTAATCGTTATAAATGCAGAGAAGATTAAAGTAACTGGTAAGAAATTAGATCAGAAAATCTACTACAATCATTCAGAGTATGTAGGTGGAATGAAAGAAACAACACTTAAAGAATTAATGGCTAAGAAACCTGCAAAGGCTGTTGAGCTTGCTGTTAAGGGAATGCTTCCAAAGGGACCTTTAGGAAGAGAAATGTACACAAAACTTCATGTATACGCTGGACCAGAGCATGATCATGCAGCTCAGAAACCAGAAGTATTAACATTTTAATTAAGGATATATAAGGAGGATAATAACAGTGGCTAAATCAGTTAAAGAAAAGTTCTACGGAACAGGTAGAAGAAAAAGCAGTATTGCAAGAGTATACTTAGTACCTGGTACAG
>CAZQRO010000092.1:0-7288 GCA_964595785.1 uncultured Eubacterium sp. | reverse complement strand
GAAATCTATAATAGGAAGTAGGAGAATATATGAAAAAATCAAATATAACTTTAACAATACTAAAAAAGGAATTAAAATATTTCTTCGGAGATAAACGTATATTTTTTTCAGTAGTTATCTTGCCGGGATTACTACTTTTTATGCTATGTGCAATGATTGGTATTGGGATATCTAACCTTTCCGATACCGACAATAAAGTATATAATGCAGTTGTTGAGAATGCACCAAAAAGCCTTTCAACAATTTTATACAGTAATAAATTCAATATTACAAAGATTGATAGCAGCCAGGAGAATATAGAGCAAATAGGTGAGGAGATAAATAGCGGAAAGTATGATGTGTTTATCAAGTTTACAGAGAAGTTTGATGAACTAGTATCTGCGTATACAATATCATCAAAAGCCGAGGCACCAAATGTAGAAGTCTTTTATTTCTCGAGTGTCTCAAATTCAAGTGAAGCTTATGCCTTGGTAACAGATTTGTTGAGTAAATATGAAGATAAGATTAGTAACAAGTTTGATATAAACAATAGTGAAAAGAGCTACGACTTATGTGGAGAAAAGTACAGCACAGCATATTATTTTTCAATCATTATGCCAGTTGTATTAATTGTTTTCATATTCTCAGCATGTGCCAGTATTACACCTGAATCTATTGCAGGACAAAAAGAAAGAGGCACGATATCATCGATGATGGTTGCGCCAATTAATAGAAAATGTTTAGCAATGGGAAAAATATTAAGCCTTACCATCGTAGCAATATTGAGTGCATTAGCAAGCTTCTTGGGAATGGTATGTTCTGCTCCGTTTATGTTAGGTGATATAGAGAAGAAAATAAGTATTAATATATATACATTTCCTGAATATGTAATGATGATTTTAATTATTATCTCTACCGTACTTTTACTTGTTTCCTTTTTAGCAATTATTTCAACGGCATCAAGAAGTGTTAAGGAAGCAAATTCATATACGAGTCCTACATTGATATTGTCATCACTTGTGGGAGTATTATCTATGTTGGGTGTAAGTGCAAACGGAAAAGCGTATATGTTCCTTATACCAATATTTAATAGTTCACAAAGTCTTACAACATTATTTGCACTTAAATACAACTTAATGGACATAGTGATTACGATAGTAGCTAATATGACATATGCATTGGTAATCGCATTCTTTTTAACAAAGATGTTTGATTTAGAAAGGATTATGTTAAATAAATAAAATCTAAAACAAGGTGATTATATGGAAAAATTGTATGATAGATTTTTTCTCGTAGATGAGGAGAGCGTAATACAATATATGCTGGAAAAGACAGATATATTTTCGGAACAAGATGAATTGGAAGCATATGAAATAGGAGATGGAAACATTAATTATGTTTTTCGTGTTCTTAACAAAAGTAATGGCAAATCGGTTATTGTAAAGCAGGCGAACAATGTTAGTAGGATTTCAGATAGTTTAGTTCTTTCGAGAAGTCGAGGAAAAAATGAGTCCGATATTTTATACATCTATAATGAGTTAATACCACATAATTCGCCGAAACTTTACTTTTACGACGAGGTAATGAGTATCATCGTGATGCAGGACATGGAAGGATACACGATTCTGCGTAATTACTTGATGGAATTGAACAAGTGTGAGAATTTGGCGGAGGTAATGAGTGAGTATTTGGTTAAAGTCCTATTTGTAACCTCGGATATTGGACTGAATCACAAAAAGAAGAAGCAGCTTATGAAAAGATTTGTAAATGAAGATTTATGCGAAATCAGTGAAAATCTAGTATTTACGGAACCATATATAGATTTTAATAATCAAAATATTGTTTCTGAAGAGTTATTTAAATTCGTCTCCGGGATGTTGTATGGGAATAAGGAATTACATAGGAAGGTAGCCAAATTAAAGTTTGAGTTTATGAATAATGCACAGGCCTTAATTCATGGAGATCTCCATACTGGTTCCATAATGGTAGACAAGGAGTCAAAGATATGTATTATTGATCCAGAGTTTGGATTCTATGGACCTATTGGATATGATATTGGTAACTTGATTGCTAATTTGATTTTTTCCTGGTGTTACGCAGAAACTTGTTGTAAAGATAGGTTTGAGCAGAGCGAATATGTAAGCTGGGTTAAGGAGACAATTTGTGAAATTGTTATTAAATTTAAAATTAAGTTTCTAAATTATTTTGATGAATTTGTTACAGACTCAATGGCAATGGCAGAAGGATTTAAAGAAGCTTACTTAAGACAGATATGTTTAGATACGGCGGGATTTGCCGGTACAGAATGTATCAGAAGAGTAGTAGGGTTAGCAAAGGTATCAGAGATTACAAGTGTTCAGGACGAAGATAAACGTATTCAGATAGAACGTTCAATGTTACAAGTTGGTATGAAATTAGTATTGGATCAAGAGCAATTTATGGATGGAAATAGCTATCTTACCCTACTATCCTTTTAAATGACTTGATTGTTGATGGAGATTGATAAGAATGAAAGCTGTAATTTTAGCTGCCGGGAAAGGTTCCAGAATGAAAATGGATACTAGGGCACATAGTAAGTGTATGATTTGTCTGGAAGGAAAGCCGATTTTATTAAGATCAGTAGAATACCTAGCAAGTTTTGCATTTTTTGATGAAGTCATTATTGTTGTAGGACATGATGCAAAGTATATTATTCAAGAAGTGGGATATAGTTGTAATGGAAAAGACATTACATATGTTTTGCAGGAGACGCTGAATGGAATTATTGGAGCAATGGAAGTTGTAAAGGAAGCTGTAGGATTGAATAATTTTTATATACAGCTTGGGGATGAAGTATTTCTTGGACAGGATATTGTAAGCGGATATGAAGTTTTTAATAAAGAGCATTTGGACAGTCTTTTTGGAGTGGTGTATTTAGAGGAGAAGGAACGTGTGAGAAATTGTTATACCATTGAATACGATACTATGAATCGTCCGTTAGAGTTCGTTGAAAAACCAAAAGTACCATTTAATAATATTTGTGGTACAGGTTCCATTTTCTTTCGAAATAAAGTGTTTGGATATTTGGATGAATTGACTTGCAATGAAAAGGGAAACAGGGATCTTGTAATGCTATTAACATTGATTTTACATAAGACAGGAAAGATTGATAGCTATGTTGCAGCAAAGCAGTATGTTAATATTAATAGTCAGAGTGACTTGGAATATCTAACAAAAGTATTGCTTGGAGAACAGCAAAAATTAAGTATTCAGTAGAGCTGTCAGAGGAATAGCCTTCTATGATAAATAAAATCATAGAAGATTATTTTTGGTATCCTTTTATACGAGGGTGTAATTTTTTCTGTGTCTGAAAGGAAAATGGATTCCTTGAAATGAGTTAGATATGTAAATTTTTTCTGTTAAAACATATGTTTTTGTCGTGTCGAATTTTTTTTCTAATTATAGTATGCACGGAAAAGCAATTCTTATACAGTTTTATTTAATTTTTTGCATGTCAAGAACGATACCTGTATATCCTTTTTTGTGGGCGCTGCCCACACTCACCCTCTGGAATGAGAAGGGGAAAGATGGTTATACTATAGGTACCGATGGAAAAAGAATAGAAGATACCGGCTGATGCAGATTATGAATCGTCAGCCAGTATCTTTCTGCTTTTTAGAGAAACTGGTTGATGCGGTCACCATAAAGAATTACTAACTGACTTAATACCAGATCCCAGTTAGGGTACCGTTGTGTCCATTTCTTTTGACATTCTGCGTAGTCAGATAGAGCATCTTTTCCAAAGAACTATCACTCGGAAAAGAACTCTTTGTTTTTGTCGCTTTACGAAACTGTCGGTTCACTCCCTCAATAATATTTGTCGTGTACATAATTCTGCGAATGTCTTCACTGAACTTGAAGAATGGACGTACTACATCCCAGTTCTGTTCCCAGATGTTTAGAGCATAGGGATATTTTCTGCCCCAGATTTCTTTTACCCCTTCCAATTCTGAAAGTGCAGCTTCCTCAGGAGGTGCTTTATATACCGCCTTAAAATCAGATGCAAATTTTTTGATGTCTTTATATGATATATATTTAAAAGAATTGCGTAGCATGTCAATGATACAGCGTTGCACCTCTGCATTCGGATATACTGCATTTATAGCTTCTTTAAAGCCTGTGAGACCGTCTACACAAAAGAACAGAACCTCTTTTACACCTCTGTTTTTCAGATCATTGAGCATTCCAAGCCAAAACTTCGAGGATTCATTTGCACCTATTGTAATGCTTAAAATATCTTTGGTTCCATGTAAGAAACTTTTAAGCCGACGGACAGAAATCACATATAAGACTCTGAAATACGGATAAGTCTGCTAAATAATATGAAGTCCAAAGGTTGCTGGAAGGAGGAGGAAATGTGTCAGATAGAAGAGAGAAAATAGCTAGAGCTGTTTCAAAACTGTGTGTTTTGAAATTATGGCAAAGTGCATGAGAGTAAAACTATGAGGGCTGTTCGATTTTTTCCTTGACAAACAACATATACAATGTTATATTGTATTAATGAATTAACACAATAAGCAATCGACACAATGATGCATTGCAGTTAAATTAATGCTGATTTAGTTCAGTTCATTATGCTAGGAGAAGTGTGAAAGAAAACACTGATGTGTTTTTTACACAGCAAGGTTGCGACGGAGCACAAACTTGTATTATTGCGGCATAGAAGTTGCATATGCGGATTTCTATGCGCAGTGTCTCAGCAAAAAACACTCCGTCATGGAGGTAAGGATGTCAATAATTTTTAAACACATATGGAGAAACATTCGGGAGAATAAGTTTCGAAGTATACTTATTGTATTTTCACTGGCGGTATCAACTATGGTATTGTTTTTGAATCTTACAATTAAGGATGATTTAGCAAATAAGTACAAGAGTGTTCTTCAAGGTGCATATCAGGATTATGATATCGAGATAACGAAGAACAGTAATGAGGTTTCAGAGCAGTATTTCGACAGCAGTGCATTGAATCTTGGCGGAATCAATGCAGATAATTATATTGATATGACATACAGTTCAGGTATTTACAGCAATAAAGGCGAGAATATTGATGTGACATTTGTGGGATGTGACAGAGAGTCAATGATAAAAAATAATCTGTGTACAATTGTTAAAAAATCAGATTTATATGATGCAAATTCTGATAATCAGATTATTATAAGCGAAAAAAATGCGGATAAATACAATGTAAAACTTGGAGATACTGTTACTATCAGTACACAAAAAGGTGAGCAGCAGTACATAGTAGCGGCATTGGCAAAGACGAGCGGATTTTTCCTTATGGAAAATGATTCTTTCTATATAATTACTGATATGAAATGTATACAGGAACTCACGGATTCACAAGGTAAGACCCAGTCAGTACTGATTGATTTGAAAAATGGCGAAAATGCGAAGAAGATATCAAAACTCATTTCAGATAATAATAAGGACTATCTTGCGTATACATTAGTAGATGAGGATGCTGTAGATGAAGCACTTAGCATTATTAACCAGTTGCTTATGATTGTAATGGTTGCAGTTGTAATTCTTAATTTCTATGTTATCAGGAATATTATTAAACTGATTATGGCAACAAGAATGCCGGTGGTAGGAACATTTAGAAGCATCGGTGCGACAAAGGGTAAGATGAACGCCATACTAATTCTTGAAAATGCTGCATATGGCATAATTGGTTCACTATTTGGCATAATTTTTGGTATACTGCTCAGAGAACCTGTATCTTCAATATTTATAAATGCAGGTGATGCTTTTGATTATGTAGACGTTCATTTTCATTATAAACCGTCATACATTATTATTTCTGTAGCATTTTCAATACTGCTTCAAATTGTAATTGCTTTATCTTCTATAATAAAGGCAGGCAGAAAATCAATTAAAAATACTATATTTAATACATTAAGCACCAGTGCGGGAATAAAGAAAAGAAAGATTATTACAGGTATTATTCTGATAGCAGTCTCAGTAATCTTGTATTATGCAAATACAAAGTATAATATATTAATGTCAGTTATGGGTATTGTGTTTGCAGTAGCAGGAACGGTAATGATAATTCCGGCTCTTGTATTGGTATTATCTAAAGTGTTGACAGCAATAAACAGAAAACTATTTGGTCCGGCAGCAGAAATTGGAACAAAAACATTACATAAGAGTAAAACGACACGTTCAAGCATAGTTCTAGTTACGGTTGCAATAGCAATTATGATGGTAATATATATGACGGTATTAACAATCAGCAATATATTTACAAAGGCGGAGGATACGTGCCAGGGTGACATTCTTGCATCAGGTCTTGAAGATGAAGAATCTGAGTATGATTTTATCAGGGAAATGGATGGATTCAAGAGTATTTATTTTGAATACTATCAATTTGATACATATAAACTGAATGGCACAAAAATGAATTTCGGAGTATATGGTGCGGATGGGAAGGCAGCAGGAATCGATATTGACGAGAAACTTGCTAAAAATCTTAAAGATGATGAAATAGTAGTTGATAAGTTCTATGCAGAAAGTAATGATATTAAAGTTGGAGATAAACTTACGATAGATGGTGAGTATATGACTGTTCACAATCGAACGTATACAGTAAAGGGATTTATGAATTCGACTGATTTTACTACACAGAGAAATATGATGTATGTAAATAGAAATGAATATACTAATACTTATACAAAAGTACCATCAACATTTTTCATGTATACGACAAAGAAACCTAAAGAAATGAAAGAAGACCTTCGAAAAGCACTTGCCGGAACAAATACTTATATTCAGACGAAGACGGAATTCATTGATAATCAGCGTAATCAGACGAACAGCATACTTGGAATGGTAGAGGCAATGCTTGGATTGTCAGTTATTCTTTCACTGTTTGGTCTTATGAATAATCAGATAATCGGCTTTATCCAGAAGAAAAAGGAATACGCGGTATTGTATTCCACATCAATGAGTAAGAGCCAGCTGCGGGTAATGGTATTATTCGAGGTACTTGGTACATTTATATGTGGCTGTTTGATTGGCATGGGACTTTCAATCTGGCTGACGGGATTATTAGAACAGGTACTTAGTTCAATAGGATTATGTCTAAACATTGCAATTCAATTTAAGCAGCTTGCTGTGGCAGTAATTGGTATTTTCGCAGTTCTTTCACTTACAGCCATCGGACCAATGAGAAAAGTTTCAAAAATAAAAGTAGTCGATGAGATTAAATACGAATAAATATAGGAAGCCGAGGTAATGATATGAAAGCAGTAATTAAAGCAGAGAACCTTAC
>CAZQRO010000091.1:0-7440 GCA_964595785.1 uncultured Eubacterium sp. | reverse complement strand
TAATGCATTATTCTAAATAGTTAACTTTACATTATTAATCAAGTCATTTATAATTATATCATAATTGAAATACGAAAGGTATGAATATCGATTTGAATAACGCAAAAAAATTATTACATATTATCTTATTTTTGTTTATTACTATGTTTTTCCAAATAATAATTATTATTAAACTGAATTCTTTTGATAATAAATTATTAATGGCGGCAGACCGCAGTAATATTACAAAAGAAGATTCTATTAATGATAAAATAAATGAACCGTCAACCGAAATCAGTTCAGAAGATATAATTATTAAAAATGACTATTCAGATATTGATGAAATCTTATCTGATGAAAATCTTAATAAATATTTTAACAATTCACTGTTTATAGGAGATTCACGAACTGAAGGATTACGGAAATTCACGGAAGTATCTAAATATGCTTCATTTTGCTGTGATGTTGGTATTAATATTAACACTCTTACTACTGACACATTTTTTATTAATGGTGAAAACATTTCTCTATATGATTCAATTCAAAAATACAAATTTGATAAGATATTTATCTGTATCGGATATAATGAACTCGGCTGGCAATATGAAGATACTTTTATTGAAAAATATATTCAGTTAACAACACAGATTAAATCCATAAATCCCGATACACACGTTATAATTTTTTCAATTTTACATATTTCAAGTGATGCATATACTGATAATGAATCAGAGAATAACGAGAGAATAGATTTATATAATACAAAGATTAAAGAGATGTGTAAGAATACTAATGTTGAATATGTTGATTTAAATAATGAATTTACAGATAAAGCAGGGTTTCTTATTTCAGAAAGTACAGCCGATGGAATTCATTTTACTAATGAATATTATAGAAAATATTTATACAAAATCTTAAATTTTCTAATTACAAAAGATACTGTTCATTAAATTAATATTGCTCTCTTATGAGTTACAGGTTTTAATAATTCACCTGTATATCTTATAAGAGAGCAATATTATATTTTAATCGTATTTCTATTTCATTTCATAATTATTCAATTATTAAACTAAATCCTACTCAACTGAAATAATATAATAATATATCGGCTGACCGCCAAAGTTAATATCAACTTCCACATCAGGATACAGACTTTCAATCTTCTCTGAAACTTCTACAGCGGCACTTTCATCAACATCTGAACCATAATATATGCTGATAATCTCAGAATCATCATCTACAAGATTAGAAACCATGTCAATTGTGGTTTTAAATAAATCTGTTCCAACAGAAATTATACCACTGTCTCCAATACCCATTATATCATTTTCTTTAATTTCTTTATCATCTATTACCGTATCTCTTACAGCATAAGTTACGGAACCTGTTTTAACCTTAGCCATTTCTTCAAGCATTCTTGAAGTATTCATATCGTCATCATTATCCTGAACATAATTAATAATTGCCGTAATTCCCTGTGGAACTGTCTTAGAAGGAATAACAATAACTTTTTTATCTTCAGATAAACTCTTTGCCTGTTCAGCTGCAAGAATAATATTTTTATTATTAGGTAAAACATAGATTGTATCTGCATTTACCTTATCGATGGCATTAAGTACATCTTCAGTACTAGGATTCATGGTCTGACCACCCTCGATTATCTGATCAACACCTAACCCTGTAAGAATCTCGTTCATTCCTTCACCGATTGATACGGCAATAAATCCAACAGGTTTCCTAGGTTCTGCTGCTTTAGCACTCTCTTCTTCAGCTTTCTGCTGCTCTGCAACTTTTTCAGCATCTTTAATTAATTTTTCCTGATGTTCTTCACGCATATTATCAATCTTCATCTTTGTAAGCGAACCAAATGTTAATGCTTTCTGAATGGCAAGACCCGGATCATTAGTATGTACATGAACCTTTACAATGTCATCATCAGAAACTACTACTATTGAATCACCGATTGATTCAAGATATCCTTTTAATTCGTGTTCTTTATCCATATTATACTCTTTCTCAAGCATAATAATGAATTCAGTACAGTAACCATATTTTATATCAAAAGTTTCAGAAAGTTCTCCTGTAGCTGCAATTGTTGATGTAACTTTTATTCCGTCAATTGAAAGATCAATCTCTTTACCCATAAATGCATCAAAGGCACCTTTAAGTACCTGCATAAGTCCCTGACCGCCTGAATCAACTACACCCGCCTGTTTAAGTACAGGAAGCATCTCCGGTGTCTGGCTTAACACATAATCACCATGTTTGATTATCTCGTCAATCATAAATTCTAAATCATCTGTTTCAAGAACAACTTCTCTTGCTCTTTCTGCCATTCCCTTTGCAACAGTAAGAATTGTACCTTCCTTAGGTTTCATAACTGCCTTATATGCTGTCTCAACAGCACGTTCACAGGCATTAGCTAAAACAACGGCATCAATAGTATCAAATGCTTTAATCTCTTTGGTAAATCCTCTGAACAACTGCGAAAGAATAACACCTGAGTTACCGCGGGCACCTCTTAAGGATCCGGATGAAATAGCCTTAGCTAAACTATCCATTGTAGGATTATCTAATCCGCCTACCTCTTTAGCGGCAGACATTATTGTTAATGTCATATTCGTACCTGTATCACCATCCGGTACCGGAAATACATTTAACTCATTAATCCATTCTTTCTTTGCTTCAAGATTCTTAGCACCCGCTAAAAACATTTTCTGCAAAGTCTTTCCATCTATACTTGTTACCACAATTAAAATCCTCCTTAAGATTAGTCTATTACACGAACACCTTCAACAAAGATATTAATCTTCTTAACTGTAAGGCCCGTAATCTCTTCTACTTGATACTTAACATTTGATACAAGATTGTCAGCAACTGCTGAAATACTAACCCCATATGCTACAATTACATGAAAATTTATTGTAACATTATTGTCCTCATCAACTTCTACATTAATACCTTTTGTAAGATTCTCTCTTCTGACCAGTTTAACAATACCATCAGCTACGCTAACGGTTGCCATACCAACAATACCAAAACATTCAACGGCAATTGTACCGGCACATTTTGCAATAACAGCGTTATCAATATAAACATCTCCAAGATTGGAATTTAATTTACCTTTCATACTTCCTCCGTTCCTCATACATAATAAATGTACAAAATCAAATTAACAACAATTAAGTACTAAATTAAAATGTGCATAAATACCTAATTTAACGTTATGGTGTTATTATATCATCTTTTTCAAAAAAATAAAGCACAAAATACAAAAAATGCTTGCATATTTAGTCTTAATCTGTTAAAATATCATTCGTGTTAGGTCTAAAAAGACCAAATGTACGCTTAAGGAGGTGCTTAAAATGGCAAAATGTGATATTTGTAGTAAAGGTGTTCACTTTGGAAACGCAGTAAGTCACTCACATAGAAGATCAAATAAAATATGGAAATCAAATGTTAAGTCTGTAAAGGTTAACCTTAACGGAACAGCTAAAAAAATGTATGTTTGTACTTCTTGCTTAAAGTCAGGATTTGTTGAAAGAGTTTAATTAATATTTAAAATGTCGGCGGATACTTAGTTATCCGCTTTTTTTATTTTATAGAAAATTCCTCGAATTTCCTATAAAACAAAAAGTGGATGCACACTTACAAAAGCAGTTCGGCGCGGAACAAATAGTGTTTTCAATTTCATATACACTATCTGGTTTAGAGGTATTACATTTTTATAATAACATATTTGTATATCTGATTATTTTAAAATATCCGAAAAATCAAATGTCGCAAAATAATCATCTGGTGTTTCAGCTCTTCTTATCATCTCTACTCTTCCATCTTCTCTGAGTAAAAGTTCTGCTGATTTCAATTTACCATTGTAATTATATCCCATTGCAAATCCATGAGCTCCCGTATCGTGAATCACAAGATAGTCTCCAATGTTTATTTCAGGTAACATTCTGTCAATAGCAAATTTATCATTATTCTCACAAAGAGAACCTGTTATGTCATATTTATGGTCACAAGGCTCATTTTCTTTACCCATAACCGTAATATAGTGATATGCCCCATACATTGCCGGTCTCATAAGATTAACAGCACATGCATCAACACCAATGTATTCTTTATGTGTATGCTTCTCATGAATAGCCTTTGTAACAAGACAGCCATAAGGTCCTAGCATATATCTGCCAAGTTCTGTATAAATAGCGACGTCCATACCTGCCGGCACTAATATTTCTTCATATGCTTTCTTAACACCTTCTGCAATCTTATATATGTCATTAGGTTCCTGATCCGGTGTATAAGGAATTCCAACACCACCTGATAAATTAACAAATGAAATTTCAACACCTGTTTTCTCTTTAATCTCCACTACTGTTTCAAACAGAATCTTTGCAAGTGTAGGATAATATTCATTAGATACAGTATTGCTTGCAAGGAATGAATGAATACCAAATCTCTTTGCACCCATTTCTTTAAGTCTCTTATATCCTTCAATTATCTGTGGTTTTGTGAAACCATATTTAGCATCACCGGGATTATCCATTATGGAAGTACTTATTTTAAATACACCTCCCGGATTAAATCTGCAGCAGATTGTTTCAGGTATACCGCAAATTTTATCAAGAAAATCAATATGGGTAATATCATCTAAATTAATCTGTGCATCTAATTGTCTGGCAAGTTCAAATTCTTCAACAGGCGTATCATTAGACGAGAACATTATATCATCACCTCTAAAGCCTAATTTCTCTGACATCATTAATTCTGTAAGTGAAGAACAGTCAACACCACATCCACATTCCTGTAAAATTTTTAATATATATGGGTTTGGAGTAGCCTTTACTGCAAAATATTCTTTAAATCCCTTATTCCATGAAAAGGCATCCATAAGCCTTAAGGCATTTTCTCTGATACCTTTTTCATCATATAAATGGTAAGGTGTTTTATAGTTTTTATCAATTTCCTTAAGCTGTCCGAGTGTAACAAATGTCTTTTTTTCCATAATATTCTCTCCATTCATCTATTAGTTTAAAAATGATAAAATATATCATTAATAATCTTTGACTTTTTCTACTAAATAAATTCAAATAATTTTTATAATTAACTCATCATTATATCTTTTGTTTTAATTATTTAACATGTTCATGTGTAAATAAATGATCCTGACAATATTCATGATTTCCTGCACATTTAGAACAGTATCTGAATGTTAATTCAGGATAATCTGCACTTGTTCTTCCGCAAATATCACATTTATGCAGCGCATTTGCCGCCTGTGACTGATGTACCTCACGTTTATAAACTTTTTTTCGATGTATTTCTTTTGGTGAAACACGTTTGTAGTTTCTAGTCATCATGAAAAATACCACAAAATTAAGAAGTGAAACAAGTGCCGCTACCGCAATCTGCTTTATAGGATATATTCCAAGATTTAACAATATATTCAAAAGAGGTCTCTGAATTCCAATTGGCATATATTCAAAGAAGAATCCAAAGAATATTGCTGCCAGAAAATATGCTCCGTCAAGCATTGCCAGCCACTTTATCTTAATCGGCAGAATAAAGAACAGTAATAATTCCATATCAGGATAAACGCAGGCAAAAGCAAAGAATAATGACATATTAAGGTAATATGTGGTTAATGGCAATGAAATTCCCCAAATGATAAAAATTATCAATGCTGCTAATATATGGAAAATAACACCCATAAAGAAATATACGTTAAATCTGAATGCGCCCCATACTCTTTCTAAATTCGTTCCCAGAACGTAGTATAAATATAATGAAAAAATCATAAAAAATGCAGATGAATTCTCAGGAGGCATTATAATAAATGTAACTAATCTCCAGACCTGTCCATGCAGAACCTTCGCCATATCAAGAGCAAGAAGGCTATCATAGAACACCGGATTCACTAATTGTATAAACCAGCCGATTACATAGAGTACAATAATGTACTTCATCAAGTTGTGTATGGCATATTTACCATATTTTCTTTCTAATTTATTAAAAAAATTCAATTTTCATTCTCCTTTAAACTATAATCATTTATTATAGTAATATAATAATTATTTGTCAAACACTTTGAAATGTGGTTTTAAGTTGAATTTTGTTGAAAATTAGTTTATAATAACCTAGTTTAGTTTTAATTAATAAATTTATGTATTTATACATAGAAATAAATGAGGTGCTTTATGAGTGAAATATATTCTTTAGGTATTGATATCGGTTCTACAACCGTTAAAATTGCAATACTTAATTCAAAAAATGAAATGCTTTTTTCAGATTATGAGAGACATTTTGCTAATATTCAGGAAACACTTGCTAATTTACTTGCCAAGGGTAAAGAAATCACAGGTGAAATCGAAGTACACCCTATGATAACAGGTTCAGGCGGACTTACTTTATCTAAACATCTTAATATTACATTTGTTCAAGAGGTTGTTGCCGTATCTACTGCTCTTAATGATTATGCTCCACAGACAGACGTCGCTATTGAACTTGGTGGCGAAGATGCCAAGATAATCTATTTTACCGGTGGTGTTGAACAGCGTATGAATGGTATCTGTGCCGGAGGTACAGGTTCTTTTATAGACCAGATGGCTTCTTTATTACAGACTGATGCAACAGGATTAAACACGTATGCCAAAGATTATAAGGCAATTTATCCGATTGCCGCCCGTTGTGGTGTATTTGCCAAAACAGATATTCAGCCGCTTATTAATGAGGGTGCCACTAAGGAAGATTTATCCGCTTCTATTTTTCAGGCTGTCGTTAATCAGACAATCAGTGGTCTGGCGTGTGGTAAGCCAATTCGTGGAAATGTGGCATTTCTTGGCGGACCACTTCACTTTTTATCAGAACTTCGTACCGCTTTCATTAGAACGCTTAATCTGACAGAAGAACATATTATAGCCCCTGACCATTCACATCTATTTGCTGCCATAGGTGCTGCGCTTAATTACCGGGAAGATCTTTCCGTTTCTCTTTCTGAAATGATTAGCAGATTATCTAATGGCATAAAAATGGAATTTGAGATTAAACGTATGGATCCTCTTTTTGCTTCTGAAAAAGAATATGCTGAATTTACAGAAAGACATAATGAACATAAAGTTGCATCAATGGAACTTAAAGATTACGAAGGTGACTGTTTCTTAGGTGTAGATGCTGGTTCCACAACCACTAAGGTCGCTTTAGTCGGTGAAGACGGAACACTTTTATATTCATTTTACAGTAATAACAACGGAAGTCCACTTGCGACCACTATTCGTTCAATTAAAGAAATTTACAGTATTATTCCTGATAGTGCCAGAATCGTTTATTCATGTTCAACAGGTTATGGTGAAGCCTTAATAAAAGCTGCTCTTATGCTTGACGAGGGCGAAGTAGAAACTGTATCTCATTTCTATGCTGCTTCTTTCTTTGAACCTGATGTAGACTGTATTCTTGATATCGGCG
>CAZQRO010000090.1:0-7492 GCA_964595785.1 uncultured Eubacterium sp. | reverse complement strand
AATAATTACCGGAACATAAAGTTCCGGTTTTTTTTTTGTCTGAAATATGATATATTATAACTCAAATAACAAAGTTTTAATAATGTGAAAATCAGATTTGCATTTATAAGTATGGAGGAAGTGCGAAAGAAAACACTGATGTGCTTTTCTTTCACACAGCAAGTTTGCGACGGAGCACAAACTTGTATTATTGCGGCTTAGAAATCGTATGCACGAATTTCTAAGCGCATGGCCTTGCAAAAAGCGCTCCGGCATGGAGGAATATATGAGAGTTGGATTAGGATATGATGTTCATAGATTGACAGAAGATAGAAAACTTATTCTCGGAGGTGTCGAGATTCCTTATGAAAAAGGACTTTTAGGACATTCAGATGCAGATGTGCTGCTGCATGCCATAATGGATTCGCTGCTTGGAGCTGCTGCATTAGGAGACATTGGTAAACATTTCCCTGATACAGATGAGAAATATAAAGGAATTTCAAGTGTAAAATTGTTAGAAGAAGTTGGCAGGTTATTAGAGGAAAAATTATTTGTCATTAATAATATTGATGCAACCATTATTGCACAGCATCCCAAAGTTGGTCCATATAGGGAACAGATGATAAAAAACATTGCTAAGGCATTAAAAATAGAAGAAGATATTGTTAATGTAAAGGCAACAACTGAGGAAGGTCTTGGATTTACAGGGAATGGTGAGGGAATTTCATCTCAGGCGATTGCATCAATAAGTCTTGCAACAGAGAATTCATATGGAACGATGAATTGTGCCAGCTGCGGGGGCTGTAAATCTGCAAAAGAGTAAAGAATACGGAGGATATACTGCACTGGAAACATTTGCAATTCCAATTAGAACAGGAAGTAATGCTGAAGTAGTAAAAGTTGTATTGCAAGGAAATAATTAATGTGATAATCTATAAAATATTGTGAACTAACGAAAGGAGTCGAGATTTAATGAAAATTTATAATACATTAACAAGAAAAAAAGAAGAGTTTGTACCGATAGAAGAAGGAAAAGTCAGAATGTATGTATGTGGTCCTACGGTATATAATCTTATTCATATCGGTAATGCAAGACCTATGATTATTTTTGATACAGTCAGAAGATATATGGAATATGTGGGATATCAGGTGAATTATGTTACGAACTTTACAGATGTAGACGACAAGATTATCAAAGCTGCCATAGAAGAAAATGTTACGGCAGATGAGATTGCCAAAAGATATATTAGTGAATGCAAAAAAGATATGAAGTCTTTAAATGTCAAAGAAGCAACGAAGCATCCGCTTGCAACAGAAGAAATTCAGGGTATGATTGAGATGATAAGCACTCTCGTTGAAAAAGGATATGCATATGATGCAAATGGAACGGTATACTACAGAACCAGAAAGTTCGAAGAATATGGTAAATTATCAAAGAAGAATATAGATGATTTAGAGGCAGGGCACAGAGAGATAAAGGTTGTTGGAGAATCAGACAAGGAAGACCCGCTTGATTTCGTATTATGGAAACCTAAGAAAGATGGGGAACCTTATTGGGAATCACCATGGAGTGAAGGCCGTCCGGGCTGGCATATTGAATGCTCTGTAATGTCTAAAAAATATCTTGGAGAGCAGATAGACATTCATGCAGGCGGAGAAGATTTAATTTTTCCGCATCATGAAAATGAAATTGCACAGAGTGAAGCTGCAAATGGCATGGAATTCTCAAAATACTGGATGCACAATGGATTTTTGAATATTGATAATAAGAAAATGTCAAAATCGCTTGGCAACTTTTTCACGGTAAGAGATATCAGCGAAAAATATGATTTACAGGTATTAAGATTCTTTATGCTGAGTGCACATTACAGAAGTCCGATTAATTTTAGTGCAGAACTTATGGAAGCAGCTAAGAACGGACTTAACAGAATTCTTACTGCAGTAAGTAATTTGAAACATATGGAAGATAATCTTGAATTGGAAGAGATTACTCCGAAGGAAAGTGATAATATTACAAAATTAGAAGAATTTATAGAAAAGTTTAAGAAAGCCATGGAAGATGACTTTAATACGGCTGATGCTATTTCAGTAATATTTGAATTAGTTAAATTCGCTAATACGACAGTTAATGAGAATTCTTCAAAATCTTATGCTAAAGCATTAAAAGAGAAAATTGTAAAATTGTCAGATGTACTTGGTATTATTGCTGAAAAAGAAGATGAGATACTTGATAATGAAATTGAACAGCTTATTGCAGAACGTCAGACAGCACGTAAAGATAAAGATTTTGCAAGAGCAGATGAAATTAGAGGAATTCTTCTTGATAAGGGAATAGTTCTTGAAGATACAAGAGAAGGCGTAAAATGGAAGAGAGTTTAGATTTATTTGAGATAGTAAGACAGGGAATGGAGATAGAGAATATTGATATTGTTAATTATTCTCCCCTTGTCTTAGCTTATATAGGTGATGCTGTTTATGAAATTGTAATAAGAACATATGTGGTTACAAAATCAAATATGCAGGTAAATAAACTTCACAAAAAGACCAGTAGCCTTGTGAAAGCGCAGGCGCAGTCAGAGATTATTAATTCTTTGATGGAGGATTTGACAGAAGAGGAAAAACGTATATATAAGCGGGGAAGAAATGCTAAATCGGTAACGATGGCTAAGAATGCTACTATGTCAGAGTATAGAACGGCTACCGGTTTCGAAGCATTAATGGGATATCTATATCTCAATAAACAGTCAGACAGGATGTTAAGCCTCATTAAAAAAGGATTGGGAAATTTAGAAAGGCATGGTTCATAATATGAGATATGAAGAACTTACAATAGAAGGAAGAAATGCTGTTATTGAGGCATTCAGGTCAGGAAAGACTATTGATAAAGTGTTTATACAGGATGGATGTCATGATGGTCCTATAAGTACAATTACAAGAGAAGCAAAGAAGAATAAGTCCATTATTAATTATGTAACAAAAGAACGATTAGACCAGATGTCTCTTACAGGCAAACATCAGGGAGTAATTGCATCAGCGGCAGCATATGATTATGCAGAAGTTGAAGATATACTTAAAATTGCAGAAGAAAAAGGTGAGCCTCCATTTGTGTTTATTCTGGATAATATAGAAGACCCACATAATCTTGGGGCAATTATAAGAACTGCTAATCTTGCAGGAGCACATGGTGTCATTATTCCGAAGAGAAGAGCAGTTGGTCTTACCGCAACAGTTGCAAGAACATCAGCAGGAGCCATTAATTATACACCTGTTGCGAAAGTAACAAATATTTCTAATACAATTGAAGAATTAAAAGAAAAAGGTTTGTGGTTTGTATGTGCCGATATGGATGGTGAAGTAATGTATAAACTTGACCTTAAGGGACCGATAGGTTTAGTAATTGGGAGTGAAGGAGAAGGTGTCAGCCGACTTGTTAAAGAAAAATGCGATTTTGTGGCATCAATTCCAATGAAAGGTGACATTGATTCGCTGAATGCCTCAGTTGCCGCCGGAGTTATGGCGTATGAAATTGTGAGACAGAGAATGCAATAAAAAGTTATAATAGATTAACGGAGTGTGTATGGATAACAAAATAGATTATTCAGTCCTGCCTGATGAGAAATTATTAGAACTTTTAAGGGAGGGCAATGAAGAAGTTACAGATTATCTTTTAGATAAATATAAAGGTATAGTAAAACGTAAAGCCAGAACTATGTTTTTAGTGGGTGGTGATACGGATGACCTTATACAGGAAGGTATGATTGGATTATACAAAGCAGTAAGAGATTATGATGAGAAAAAAGATGCGTCATTTCTCACATTTGCAAATATATGCATTGACAGGCAGATATATACTGCAATAAATGCTTCAAACAGAAAGAAACATATTCCATTAAACAGTTATATATCTTTTTCTTCGGAAGATATTTCGTCAGGAAAAAAAGAAAAAGATTTTGTGTTTGATGGTCAGGCGGTGAATCTTAAGAATCCCGAGGATTTATACATAGATAAGGAAAATGTGATGCATATTGAAAATGCGCTTGAAGACACTTTAAGCGTATTTGAATATGAGGTATTGAAAATGTATATTGACGGTGACGGATATCAGGAAATAGCTAAAAGAATGGACAAAAAACCTAAGGCTATTGACAATGCATTACAGAGAATTAAGGTGAAAGTGAATGGAATAATAAATGATATGGTTGACAATAACTAAAATCTTGACAAATTAACATAAATTAAGTATAGTTATATTGTTGTTAATTGCTGTTGATTGCTGATATGGCTCAGTCGGTAGAGCGTCGCCTTGGTAAGGCGGAGGCCACGGGTTCAAATCCCGTTATCAGCTTTGTTTATATTGTATATATATAATGCTTAACTTCAAACCCGTCCGGTGGCGGGCTTTTTTTAAATAATATAGGAAGATAAGTATTGAAGAGATAAGCTAAGGACGAGAACTGTATTTTATGCATATATTTGCATAATGCAGAAGGAAGGGTGGCTTTAATGGAAATAAAAAAAGACGGTTATCATCTTCTTGAAACCGGAAGATGTGAAAATTGTGGTGGTCTGTTAAAAGATGCAGGTTTAGGCATATATGTGTGTTCGCAGTGTGGACATGAGATGTTGTCGGAATTTGGTAAAGTTAAAAAATATATTGAGGATAATGGACCATCTAATGCTTATAATATTTCACAGGGAACAGGAATATCGGTCAGTAAAATTGACAGATATTTGCGAGAGGGAAGAATAGAAATACCGGATGGCTCTGAATCATACATATCATGTGAAATGTGTGGAGTAGATATCAGATATGGAAGATATTGTCCGGTCTGTGCGACAAAGTTAAAGAAGACACTAAAAAGTGCATTAATGCCATCGGAGATAGGCGAGATTCCAAAAAGAAATGGTAAAATGCGATATATGGGAAATGAGAAGAAAAACTTATGAATGATAAATATGACGATATAGATGAAGAATTTGATTATAAATGTGAAAAAGAAATAACACAGAAAAAAACATATGGGAACAAAAGTGGAATAGGAATAAAAATATATGCGGTACTTATAACATTGCTTGCAGGTACATTCATTGTTGTAAGTTTAATTCTTTTTAGAAAAAACAGAACAGATGAGAGAGAAGTAAGTGAATATGTTAAGATTAATGAAAAAAGTGAAAGTGAAGTTAAAAATATAATCAAAGATTATATGGAAAACGGAAAGGGAACAATAGCTATGCTTAGAACACTTTTTCCGGAAAACATTATTGTATATGGCTCTAATAAATATTCATTTATTCCGGTAGCAGAGAATGCTGCTAAGAATGATATTGACAATGACAATATTGCAGCACTTGATAGTGGAGAACTGCAATATATTGTTAATGATAAAGTAGTATCACATAAGGGTATAGATGTATCAAAATACCAGGGAGAAGTTGACTGGAATAAAGTAGCAGCTGATGGCGTGGAGTTTGCAATGATACGACTTGGCTACAGAGGTTATGGATCAGGAACACTTATGATTGATGAAACTGCCATAAAGAATATTGAAGAAGCATCGAAAGCAGGAATTAAAGTAGGAGTATATTTTTTCTCGCAGGCAGTATCTGAAAAAGAGGCAGTTGAAGAGGCAAAGTTTGTGATTGATAACATTAAGAAGTACAAGATTACATATCCGATTGTATTCGATACCGAAGAAATAGTAAATGAAGACACAAGAACAGAGGGTCTTTCAACAGAGGAACTTACGGGTATTGCTATAGCTTTTTGTGAAGAGGTGAAGAAAGAGGGATACATACCGGCGATATATGCTAACTTAAGATGGTTCGCATTATCTCTTGATATGTCGGAATTAAATGAATACGATAAGTGGTATGCTTATTATGATAAAGAATTATATTTTCCATATAAAATCAATATGTGGCAATATACCGAGAATGGAACAGTTGATGGAATAACCGGAAATGTTGATTTAAACATTTGTTTTAAGGATTATGAATAAGAGTGAAAGGTAAGGTTTATGGATGCGGAGAGACAGAGCGCAGGCAATGGTTATCAGAGAAAATAAGATACTAATGGTAAAACATGAACTTCAGGGAAGAATATTTTATTGTCTTCCGGGAGGAGGCGTTGAAGAAAACGAGACTTATGAGATGGCGGCTTTAAGAGAACTTGAAGAGGAAAGTTGTGTGAAAGGAAAGATTTCTAGAAAACTTTCGATACAGTATAAGCCTGATAACAAAGGAGAAGTCCATACATTTCTAATTGAGATTGATGAAGAACAGACAGCAAAACCGGGAATTGACCCGGAACTTTCAGAGGCTGAACAGACTATTGTGAGTGTGGAATGGCTTGCATTAAATGAAATTGGCGAAGTCGACAAGGCATATCTATGGGCATCGGGACTTAGCAGAATTGAATATTTTCATAAGATATTACTTGATATGAACAATGAAATATATAAATAATATAGTATTAGTAATTTAAAAAGAAAGGCACTTAAATAGTGTATGGTGAAGGAATGTATACAGCAGATGTTATAATTAATTTAATTAGTTTGTTTTTTGATTTTGCAATAACAATAGGTTGTCTGATAGGTTGTTATGTTATTGCAAGAAAAAATAATAAATCATCAATGTTTACTTTATTGGGATTGTTCGGATTGGTTGGGCTTGTGGCATTATTATTAATAATTAAGTTTAGTAATGATAATAATTATTATAACAGCAATAATAATGGAAATAACAATGGCTATAACGGAAATGGTGGTAACAATAATTACTATAATGGCAATAGTAATGGCTATAATGGAAATGGTAGTAACAATAATTATTATAATGGCAATAATAATGGTTACAACGGTAACAATAACAGTTCTAATCAACAGACAAAGGACAATAATTATAATGATGGAGGATATTCTGAACAAAATAAGGGATATAGTGATTACATAGATAAATCAGACACAGAAGTAAAACATAAATATTGTATTAAATGTGGTGCAAAATTAGAAAAGAATGCTACATTTTGCACATACTGTGGAAGGCAGTTTTGAATTATCTGTCAAAAACTTAAAAATTTTAGAAAATTAGAAAAAAATGTAGACTAATTTGATGATTTGTGAGAGAATAAACGCATAGTGTGATAAAATATTAGCATATGATATGAATTGCACAAATGAAGATTATTTACTTGAAAGGAGTTCTATAATGATTTACACACAGGAAGTTCAAAACATGTGTTCGGTTGCCAAAGGCGCAAAACATGAACCAGCTCCAATTCCGGAAGAAGGAAAATGGATACATTCTAAAAAAATCGAAGATATTTCAGGATTTACTCATGGTGTAGGCTGGTGTGCACCACAGCAGGGTGCCTGCAAGCTTTCGTTAAACGTAAAGAATGGTATTATTGAAGAGGCATTAATTGAGACAATCGGATGTTCAGGTATGACACATTCAGCTGCTATGGCTGCTGAAGTTTTACAGGGTAAGACAATTCTTGAAGCATTAAATACAG
>CAZQRO010000089.1:0-7545 GCA_964595785.1 uncultured Eubacterium sp. | reverse complement strand
AATATGCGCGAGTGGCTCAGTTGGTGGAGCACGACCTTGCCAAGGTCGGGGTCGCGGGTTCGAGTCCCGTCTCGCGCTCTTTTTAAATGGTTGGGAAGCCTGTATTTTGGGGCTTCCCTATTTTTTTACTGTCTTATATTTTGTAGACAATTGTAGACACCTATAAATTTTCTTTATAATGCGTTGCTAATCATATCAAAAGTCTCTTGTTCTGTTAATGGATTATAGATGTATGATAGAGTAGTTGTCAGGTTAGAATGACCGAGCTGTTCTCTAATACAATCAAGTGGTACACCATGTGCATTTAGATTTGAAGCATATGTTTTTCGCATCTTATGTGTCGATTTTACAGGTTTATTTCTTTGTTGTGCATATCGTTCAAGCACATATGCAATCTGTCTTGAATGAAGCCTTTGATTATCACGAGTGAATATATATTCGCTTGTAGAGGGTTCAAGAAGTTGCAATAATTTTTGTGCTTTAGGAATTAACGCAACAAATCGGTCAGTATTTGTCTTAGTATGTTCTACAACATGATACTCATTCGTTATTTGGTCGCGAATTTCTTCCCTAACGATATGAATATGTTTTTCTGAAATATCATCCCAACGTAAAGTCACTAATTCAGAAACACGAAGTCCTAAGAGTAAATTAATTCTAACTGCTATAAAAGAGCTGTCTTTGGTTTCGTTATACATTTGGTCTAAATATGAATTTAGGTCTTTTAATTCATCTGAATTAAATGTTTGTGTTGCACCTGTTTTTTTGTTGATTTGACGAAACTTTACAGAAACACGTACATTAGGAATTGGATTTTCTTTAATATAATGCTTTCGATAAGCATATTCATACATTCCTTTTAAAATTGTCTTAACATTAGTCCATTCCTTACGACTTAGATTATTTTTCTTAACTATTGTATTACATGCCTGTTCTAACATAATTTCATCAATATTTATAATCTTAGCATTGTTTAATGAGCTATTAAGAAAATATTTTTTGTAATGCTGTTCGTGTCGTTTAATAGTGTTAGGACTGTTTGTTATAGTCTGTTTATATTCAAGCCATTCTTGATACAATTTAGAAAATGTAAGTTTCTTCTCAATTGAATTTGCTGAATATATAGTTATTAGTTTCTTAATCAACTGTTCTTTGGTTGGTGCTTTTAAATTTTTGCGTTTTCCATTTGCATCTTTATAAAATGTTTGCCATCTGCCTGTTTCTGATGCAGGAGCAGTGATTGCATATGGATGTAATGACATTAATTGTTTAATTTGCATAGCTTTATCTTGCACACTATCTGGATTAATAATACCATACTGCAATAATATATTCAATGACGATAAATCCATATTTAATAATGATGATAAATCCATATGTAATCACCTCCTTTGGTTAAAATTTAATATATATTATTATTCATCTTTTAGCGAATAACCTGCTGATTCAAGAAAAATGCGTAATGCATCTAATGTAACATTAGGAACTTCAATAGAACCTGTACTATTATTGATTAAGTTATAACGTAAGGGTGCATATCTGCCACCTTTGTATTCGTGTGTTGATTCAAGAGTTAAACCATAATCATTGTTAAAAATATTTTTAATGCGCCAATAAGTATATTTTATCATTAAGAATCTCTCCTTTATTTCAATTTTATTTTGGTATTGATTTTGTTACTTCAAAGCCACTATTTTTTAGGTAATCTTTAGTGAATTGTTGCTGTAATTCATAATATGAGGTATATTCACTCATAGGTATTTGTAACCGATAATATTCATTACCTATTTTTCTATGATATACAATATATGTAATTCGTCTAAGAAGCTGTGTAATACTGTCAATTTGTCGGTCACATTCTGAAACCATATTTGAATACAATTTCTCAGGTGGAAATACACTAGTTAAATGAATTGTAGTCCAAAGAGCTGTGCAATTATTATATCTACAGTGAATGTCTGCACGATATTTGTCTGTTAATTGTAAAAGTAATGAATAGGGTAAGTTTGATTTGAATTCATCCATAAAAAGAATTGGCTCACCACAATACCCATCAAGTCCTGCTGTCCCTCCATTAGAATAGTCAGTCATATAGTAGATAGCATCATCGCCATATTGCTGAATTAATTTTATATGCTCATAACTTTTACCAGAACCACTCGCGCCTATATGATAATAAAATTCAACTTTACGTTCAACAGGTGTTTCTCTATAGCGCTTATCAAAATATGCCTGTTTGATGATTGATTTATATTTTAAAAAAGACACACCTTTTGAGTATATTTCACGAGGGGACATATCATCATCAAGATATTGTTGTATAAGCTGTAAAATATCAGTTTCTTTTGTGGGGATGGTTTTATCAGAGGGCAGTTCACCCCATTCAAATTTAGATTCAGGAATTGAAGTTTCCTGTTTATCAGTATTTTCCCATTTTCCAGCTTTAAAAATATAATCACGATTTTGTTGGTTATTACCTTTAGCATTTTCTATATCTGCATGAGGTAGTGTATTTTTCAAAGTTGAAAATCTTTTAGCATTTTCAAAAACAGTGTAAATATGCGTATGATAAGTTTTTGTTTTATTTCCAATCTCATCACACATACACACATATCTTAAAGAAGATAAAGTCAGGAGACATTTTAAAATTTCATCGTGAGTATATCCTTTATCAATAGGATTGTTGATTGTTATAAAATATTTTCTTGATTGTGAATCCATACTGTCCTTTCTGATATAGAGTTAGCTCTATGTTATTAGAGCTAACCATATCTTGATAATGTTTTACAATAAATGAAAACTTGAATTTATTAGATAAGGATAACGATTTAATATTAATTCCTTAATTTCTAAAACAGGTTCACCAACATAAGAAGAATCATTTACAAGCTCGAAGTTATTACAATTAAAATATCCTATTGAAATGGATTTAGCATTAATTTTAATACCATACCAATGTGTCACGATATCACCACAATGTGCACAAGGTTTATCAGTTGCAAGTAATTCAAGACCGAAAATATGAGAATTATCTTCTGTATAAAAATGACTACATATATTAATAGTAAGAAATTCATCATCCATAAAAAGATTGGCAATAAAACAAGAATTAAGTTTTTCTTGTAAGTCTGTTAATGTTGAAAGACGCGTAGGTCTGTAATCGAGTTCGCATTTATTGATAAGTGAATCAAGAGAATTTGTTGCAATTATTTTTTTTGTAAATTCATGTTCCTTTTTATTAATTGTTTCTTTTAGTTTTACCATATTATTTTAGCTCCTTTATATAATTTTTTTTTTTAAAACTCAAAATAGCATATTATAAATAAATTTTATGTATAATGTAATGATACAATTGATACATTTTGTAAAAAGCTCGTTTTTGTCAGTGTTTATAAGGCATTAGCGAGTGTGATACATTGATACATTCAGGGTAATAATAACCTGAATGTCTATCCTGTCTACGACAGGATGAAAAGAACACTTCGTCACAGCTTTTGGTTTCACCACGCTGTGCCTAGAGTTCTTTATCCTACTGTATACGATTGATTGCAGACAGTATGCACAGTTCCATTTTCTGATGATTACGAACTACTGGTACAACAATTTCCTTAAATGAATTTCCATTAAGCATAGAACCATAACCTTGAGGTTTATTTCTTTGAATAACATCTTTATATTCAGAAAACATCATTTCGACTGATTCTTTAGACAATACTCCCATACCAATAACAACAGAGAAGTTGTCTCGTGCCGAATTAAAATATGATGCATCTAGCCTTTGTTGACTTATAATTACATGAATATTAAATGACCTACCTAGCATAAGTAAAGAAGAAAGCATTTGCTTTGCGTGTTCAGCAGATTTTTTATCAAGGTAATTAATGAAGCTCGCCCATTCATCAAATATAAGGGCAAAAAAATGTTTGCTAGAATCTTCATTATGTTGACGTTGCTGTAATTTATTGTAAGCTTGTTCTAAACCATCCATACATTTATCAAAACGATAAAAATTTTGACAATTATTTGCAAAAGAAAAGTCTGTATCTGATTTGAAATCACATAATATTAATTCGGAATTAGGTATGTATAATCCAATTCGTGCTAGTAATAATTTGAGTAAATATGTCTTACCACTACCCGTTGAACCAAATATAACCATCATTGGTGATTTTTCATATTCCCAAGAAAGATATTTTGTAATACCAGATGCAAAAAGCGAAGCATCTGGTACAAGTTCAATTTTTTTATCCATCTTAAAATTCCTTATCACAAGGAACATGTGGATTTGTAGGTTTCTGATATTTTATTTTTAAAGAATTATAGACAAAAGAATAACAATTATCATTAACAATTGGTATAACATCAATATGTAGACAATTATAATGCTGTAAATCAGGTTCTATATTAAGTACATTAAAATATGGAAGATTACGAAACATTGGTGATGAAACATTTGGATAACCTGCTTGTAATTTTTGTTGCATACATTGATTTAATGTATTTAACATATTATTAAGTCCATCATTTGCAAGGTCACATCCATTTTTGCATCTAACTATAAAACGATAAAAAACAAAGCCATTTATATTTTGAATTACAGGATATGCAGTAGGTACTATATCTGATATATTTTTAATTTTCTCAATATCTAATAATTCAACTTTATCACGAAGTACATCAAATAAAAGATTGCTTGCAATATTTCCATCTATATTAATTTGTGTGTTATCATTAAATCCTGCTGGTTCTTTGTTGCAATAATATAAAAAATAAAGAAATAAAAGAATAATGCCATAAGGTAAAAACATTTTTATCACAAATGCCAATACAAAAATAAATATTAAAAAACAAATAACAGTTAATGTTATTTTTATATAAGAATCTGAATTTTCTTTGTATTCGTTTTTTAAGTACAAATAAGCTTCTTTTAATTTATTTAAAAATTTTCTGAACATTTTTGCCTCCTTTTTTATCAGAGAGTGCAAAAAGCATAATGCACTCTCTTTTAATAATTAAATTAACTAATTCTTTACAACAGATATTGCTGATGCAGTTATACTTAGTTCATAATCTCCACTTTGTGTCCTATAAGGACGAGCAATTGCATTATCAAATTTTACAAAAACATGTGTTTTTGAACTATCTATTTGTTCTTGTGTAATTGCAGGTGTGGTGGATGGAATCTTGACAGAGAGTTTATCAAACGTCTTGTCGTTTACAACTGTATAACGATAACCTATCATTTTATCTGTTTTTTTACCATTTGAATAATCGTAAAATGGGTCAACTGATAAAATAATAAGATTTGCTCCATCTATAACTATATCAAGTGGTATTTTTAGTTTATTTATATGCATGAGAATCACCTCCTTTCTATGTAATCTATTATAAATTAAATATATACTAAGCACCAGGATTAGGCGGTCATATGGTTCTTAATTCATACCAAAAATGAACTCAAAAGATGTTTTATGTATCTTGACTAGTTTTGGAATTAAGTAACTTGGTATTGGGCGATAATCACCTATGGTATATTCATATCTTCTATAAACACGAACATCTATACCTAATGCATTGGCTACATGTTCCTGTGTCATACCACTTTCATAACGTAAACGTGCGATACGATTATTCATATCCTGTATTTCTTTTTCGTAAGTATTTCTCATTTTTTACCTCCTTGAATTTGACTTATTACTATGCGCATTTCATAAGTGTTTTTTTTGATAATTTAATTATCAACAACTCCTATTTTTTATATGAAAAAAAAACTCACCAAAAGTGTTATTCTAAGAAAATAAGCTATGTAAAGCAAAAAACGACCTATTTTGAAACAATAAAAAATGGCAAAAAAAAAGGGTAAGTCATATCGAATAAAAAATGACTTGCCTTGAAACTAAAAAACCATATTGAAATAAAAGATTATCTTAAAACAACAAAAGATTAGTTTGAAACGTTAATTTATGTTACAAGTAGAAATTAAATAGATGTAATTGCGAATTATTATGATATGAAATGTAATAAATGTTTTTAAGTAGGAATAATTAACATAAGAGGTTAAATAAGAATAAATAAATTATGAGGTTAGAATTGTAATTGAATAATAAAGGTGTTATAATTTTAGAAATATAGGAGGGATAAAATTATGGTAAACAAGAAGAAAAAAATAATAGTAGTTGTTAGTGTAGGAGCATTAGTAGTAGGAAGTATAGGAGGAATATGCGTATTTTCTAATAAAGATAAATCTAAGGTTGAACACGAGACAACTACAGCGAAAACAATGTTAACAGCAACGTTGGTAAGTACTGAAGCTATTAAAGTGGGGTATGGAAAACCAATCAAAGCGAGTGATATAAAACTAGCAATAGTATCAGATACAGACACAACAGTCAAGTTTGCAGATGGAACAGAAGAGAAAGCCTACAATCAGTTAGGAGAAGTATCTGACAAGTTAGTTGTAACAGACAAGGAAAACAGTAAGGTAGAAGTAGAGATAAAAGTAGCAGTATCAGATACAGAGATGCCAATAATTAGTGGGGTATCGGATAAAGCAGTAACACAAGGTGACCAAATAAATCTTTTAGATGGGGTATCAGCAACAGATAACGTAGATGGAAATGTGCAGGTTACAGTGTCACAGATAGACACAAATCAAGTAGGAACACAGCAGGTGACATATACAGCTACAGATAGCTCAGGAAATACAGCGAGTGTAACAGTGAATGTAACAGTAAATGAGAAGCCAATACAAGAGTTAAATGAGACTATGTATGCAATATCGACAGTAAATATCAGACAAGAAGCTACAGTAGATTCAGCAAGAATAGGTGGGTTATCATATGCAGAGGCAGTAACAGTTACAGGTAAGACAGACAGTAATTGGTATAGAATAAACTCAGATGGTATGGTGGGGTATGTGCATGGTGATTATTTACAATCAACACAGCCGGCTCAGAAGAGTACAAGCACACCAAGTCAGCAGAGCCAATCATCTAGTTCTTCATCACAGACATCCTCAGGGGATAGCACTCAGAGCAGTTCTCAGCAACAACAGACCGACACAAGCTCATCAGATGATTATGAATTTAATTGGGATGACTTTACGATAGTAGACCAGAATACAGATAACAGTGCAGGAGACATGTGGCACAAAAACTACTGGAATTAGAATATCATATACAAAAGCATATATTAACACTCTTTTTAATATATTTTAAATTAGTGATATGTAATCCAATACGAGTTATACAACAAAGACTAGAAAGTAAATTAACAAGTGACAACTAATAAGCTACCTATTCGTTTAGGTAGCTTTTAAATTTAATATACTTAATAAAGTGTTCGATAACTACTTGATTTTTCTTAAGATTTATGTTATTTGAATAGAATTATATTAGTATAGTAGACACCCGTTACGTTGGATTCAGAAATACGTTGTAGACAAGTTGTAGACAAATTGTAGACAGTAGATAGATAGTGTGCTCAATCCCTTCATTTTACTGGCTTTGCAGGACACTGTATTATTCGAGTCCCGTCTCGCGCTCT
>CAZQRO010000088.1:0-8089 GCA_964595785.1 uncultured Eubacterium sp. | reverse complement strand
TGAAGTAAGAGGCCCAGAGGCATTAGATATGCTACAGGCAATGAATACAGGACATGACGGAAGTCTTAGTACAGGACATGCAAATAGTCCGGAGGATATGTTAAGTAGATTAGAGACTATGTTTTTAATGGGAATGGAGATGCCATTATCAGCAATAAAAGGACAGATAGCTTCGGGAATAGATATAATTGTTCATTTAGGAAGAATAAGAGATAGAAGCAGAAAAGTTTTAGAAATAGTTGAAATAGTTGGAATAAGGGAAGGAGAAATACAAATAAATCCATTGTATAAGTTTAAAGAAGAAAATATTAAAGACTATAAAATGGTAAAGGGAAAATTATTGTGGAGTGATAGTGGATTAAATAATATAGGAAAACTGATTAATTCAGGATTTAAAGAGGAGGCTTTTAAATACGGAAAAAGAGATAAATTATAGTAAATATAATATGAATTTAAAGGAATATTGTGTAAGCTATATATTAATTATAGTAATTTGTGGAATATTTTCATTTGTATTTTATGAGAGTATGATTATATTTATTATATTTTTATTACCATCATATTTCTATTTGAAAATAATAAAGAAATGGCTGTTAAAAAAAAGAATACAAAAACTTAATCTACAGTTTAAAGATTTTTGTATGTCAATTACTGCACAATTATCGGCAGGATATTCATTGGAAAATTCACTTGTGGAGGTATATAGAGAGATGTCACAATTATATGGTAAAAAATCATATGTATGTATAGAATCTAAATTTATAATAACAAAGTTAAAATTGAATATCACAATTGAGAAATGTTTTGAAAATCTTGCAGATAGATGTGGACTAGAGGATATTAATCTTTTTTCACAAGTAGTATGCATTGCAAAGAGAAGTGGAGGAGATATGATTAGCATTGTAAGGAATGCAGCGGATTCTATAAGTAGAAAAATAGAAACAGAAAGGGAGATAAGGACAATAATTAATTCAAAAAAATACGAACAGACAATAATGAATGCAGTACCATTATTTATTGTTTGCTATGTACGAATATCGTCACCAAATATGATGAATATAATGTATGAAACATTTATAGGAAGAGTAATAATGACAATTTGTCTGTTTGCATATAGTGCTGCATTTATGTTAGGAGTAAAACTCTCTAATGTAGAAATATAAGAGGTTGTGATTAGAATGATTTTATTTATTATTTACACAGTTATATCTTTATCGTTATTAGCAATTTTTATCATGACAAAAAGATATAAAAGAAATATATTTAAGAATATAGATAAGAAAGAAAATCCATTTAGAATTTCATATGGAATGGCTGCTGCGGTAATTGATTTCTTCGACTTAAAAATTCATAGAATTTCATATGAAAATATAGAGAAAAAACTAGATAAGATTAAGGTTAATAATTATGATAAAAAAGATATATACGTAAATCTGGTGTCAAAAGTATCATTGTCAATTATAGTGTTTTTTATAGCGGTATTATTAGGTTACATTATGTGTATACAAAGTGTTTTTTTGAATAATGCTGATATTACACATATTGAAAGAGCAAATTATGGAGAAGGAGATAAAAAATATAATCTTGAGGCAGATTTTGAAGATGGATGTAAGGAAAATATTGAAATAACTCTTCCAGAGAAAAAATATAGCAAAGAAGAGGCTATGCAATTATTTACAGATTATTATGATAAAGTTATTAAGAAAATGTTAGGTACAAATGAGTCTACAGATAATATAGCAGATAATATTAATCTGATATATCAGATAGGGGATATTATTGATATTGAATGGAATTTAGAAAATACAGAGTACATTGATTATACAGGTAATATTTTATGGAATAATATAAATGGCAAAGTCAATGTAAATATTGAAGCAGTATTTTCTATGGGAGGATATAGTCAGGTATATGCAATTCCGCTTGTTATTGATAAAAGTAAAAGAAATGAAAGAGAAAAATTGGTTTCCTATATTAACAAATATATTGAAGATTATTCGGAAAGTGATAAAAAAGTTGTTCTTATGCAGGATATTGATGGTCAAAAAGTAATATTTAAAGAGAAAAAAGGCAGACCATCTTTAATATATATATTCATAGGAATAGCTTTGGCCATTATAATGTTCTATATAAAAAACAGGGAAATGCAGGAGTCGATGGAAAAAAGGCGAAAACAATTAGAGATTGATTATGTTCCTATAGTTAATAAGATGACAGTATTACATAATGCAGGAATTACAATTCTTGCTTCATGGGACAAGATAATAGAAGACTATGAAAAGAAAAAAAGTGTAACAGGAGTAAGATTTGCATATGAGGAAATGAAGATAGCAAGAAAAAAGATGAAGAATGGAATGTCTGAGGCACAGACTTATGTGGAATACGGAAGAAGATGCGGTATTCATTCATATATCAAATTTGGCAATCTTTTAGAACAAAATATAAGAAAAGGAACCAAAGGACTAAAGGAGATTCTCAATTATGAGGTAAGAGAGGCATTTGAAGAACGAAAAATGTTAGCAAGGAAAAAAGGTGATGAAGCTGGAACAAAACTTTTATTGCCTATGGGAATGATGCTGGTTATCTCTATGGTAATTATCATTGTACCAGCATTTTTATCAGTTAGTTTATAGAAGAGGAGGAAAGAATTAATGAAAGCAAGAAAAAAGATAGATAAGGTATTAAATAATATTAGTAATAAATTAAGATTGTATGAGTTAGTAAATAATAATTCAGGAATGGGGGTTGTAGAAATAATACTTATAATTCTTGTATTAATTGGGTTAGTAGTGATTTTCAGAACGCAGATAACGAGTATTGTTAATAAAATATTTAGTAAGATAACAAGTAAAGTAAATACATTTTAGAAAAGAGGAGAATAAGGGGCATGATAAGAAAATTAAAAGGAGGCATAACAGTATTTTTATCTCTTATAATGCTTCTCATACTGTCATTAGTTTGTACGGTTATTGAAATGAGCAGGGTATCTAGTGCATATGCCAGATGTAATGAAATAACATATATGGGACTGGATTCGACATTTTCTTCATATGCAAAAGAGGTATTTGAAGATTACGGAATTATGTTATTATGGAAAAACAGTAATGAAATCAAGAGTAATTACAGAAATTTTATTAATAAAAATTCTGATTTTAGCACTGCCTTTGCAAATAAGCCATTTGATATTTTAGGAATAAGAGAAATGACTACAAATATAGAGAAAACTGTAAGTACGACAGATAACGATGGTGAATTAATTTATAATCAGATTTATGATTATATGAAAATTGCTTTAGCAGAGGATATTATTAGCAAATTAGTCGAAAATTGTAATACGCTATCCCAAAGTGATAGCATAGACGATTTTCATAATGAATTAGATGAATGTTCAGATAAATTAGAAAACATGGAGGCATCAGTAGGTGAGATAAGTAATAATATTAATGAAATACAAAAAATTCAGGATAATCCAATAATGGTATTAGAGAATATGAAGAGCAAACTTGAGGAGATAATAAATACTCTGCCAACGGATACATATAATATACAGGTTAGAGATAATTTATTCGATGTTTATAAAGTGGAATTTCGAAAATATCAAGAATGGGAAGAAGTAAATAAGAATGAATTGATGAGTATAATTTCATATACAAATGAATATTATACTAATTTTGAATCTGCAAAAACTTATGTAACAGGAATACAAAACAAGATTGAGGAGTCAAAGAATAATTACGACAGAGAAATATATGACATAATGAAAGAAGAAATTAGTAACTTAAATCAGGAAATAGTGAATCAGGAAAAAGATATTTATAATGTTTCAGATAATAAAGATATAACAATTTGTCAAAAGAAAATAGTTGAAAATGTGATAAATGATATGAATAGTATCATGGATAGAACGAAAGAACTTGATTATAGTTACAATAAATTATCTAATTATAGTGGCGGAGAAGATTTAATAAAAGAATCTTATGAGAATGTATGTAAAGCATTAGAATCAATAAAAGGATATGATAGCAGTTTATTAAAAGTAAATTATGTACAGGGAAGTGGCGGCAAAAAGAAAAATGATATTGTGGAATTTGTTAAGAAGATAAAAAAAGATGGAATATTAGGATATATTGTTGAAGGAGAATTATCAAATAAGAGTGTTGACAAAAGTGCTTTACCATCTGTTACATCTGTGATAAATAACGGAAAAAACTGGAGTAATTATGGGACAGGCAACGAGTCAGTAAGAAAAGCATTAATAGGTCAATATATACTTGATAAATTTAGTAAATATACAAGTAATAAGAATAATGGGCAGCTTAAATATGAGGCAGAATACATATTATATGGCAAAAATTGTGATAAAGATAATCTTGATGAGACTGTAAATAAAATTGTGCTGATAAGAGAAGGTTTTAATTTTGTTCATCTTATGAAGGAAAATGAAAAGAGAACGGAAGCATATAATCTTGCACTGGCAATTACCGGATTTACAGGTATGCCGGCAATAACTAGAATTACTCAGTTTCTAATTATTGCAGCATGGGCTTATGTCGAATCAGTAGTGGATGCAAAAGATCTGTTAAATGGGTATAATGTAAAATTAATAAAAAATGCCAGTGAGTGGAATCTATCGATTAGTGAGATTAGAAATTTAGATTCTGCTGATAACGACAAGAAAAATAGAAGTGGTTTATCATATGATGATTATATTAGATTTTTATTATTTACACAGAATAAATCTGTTCAGATACATAGAATATTGGATTTAATACAAATGAATATACAGAAAAAATATAATGATAATTTTAAAATAAATGACTGTATGTTAGAAATAACTGTTTATACAGAATATAGAATTAAGAGATTGTTTTCAGATGTTGGTTTTGCCAAAAGAATTATATTATATAAGGATGATAAATTTATTATAAAAATAAGGCAAACATTTAAATATTAAATTGTAAAAGGGGATGATAAAAATGTACTTTTATTTCTTTGCTTTTTTAATTTGTTTAATTTGTAGAATGATTAATGTAAAAAAAATAAAAAAATACTCCCATATATTTACTCTCCAAGTTCAAGGCTGCATGATAAAAACGAGATACCCTAAAAAGAACAAAGGTAAAAGTACATTTTTATTATCCCCTTTAAGAGGAAGCATGACGTTAGAAGCGGCATTGGTTTTGCCAATATTTATTTTTGCTGTTATTTGTTTATTTTATTTCTTTATTTTTATTAACTATCAAAATATAGTGCAGAATAGTGTAGACAATGCGGCAAAATCAATAGCCAGAAACAGATATGTAATGAATAGGATAGCTGAATTCACTGAAAAAGATGCAGAAGAAAGCGGATTTGAAATAGATGAGGATTTATTAACTAATGGAATAAACATAGGATACACATGGAAAAAGATAACAGATGATGAGGTGAAAAAATATACAAAGGGAGCAAATGTTTTATTAGGAATGAGTGGAATAAGTGTTACATCATCAAATGTCAGAAATAATATAAATGGAATAAATGATTTGAAAGTTACATATAGAGTGTATATTAATATTCTAGGCAATCAAAAATTTAAATTAACATTAGGAAACAGATGTTATTTTAGAAATTGGATAGGTGAAAGCATTTCAGAACAAGTAAATGTAAAAAGGCAAACTGTTTATATAACAAGAACCGGTAGTGTATACCATTTGGATAAAAGATGTACATATATTAATTTATCAGTTACTGGGACTCCATATGACAATATAGATAATTTAAGAAATAGTTCAGGTTCAAAATATAGTTATTGTACAAGATGTGCAAAAAGGAAGTTACAACCGGATGATACGGTATATGTAACTATGTGTGGTTCAAACTATCATTGTGATAAGAGTTGCAGTTCTATAATTAGGGATGTTATTGAAATAGATATATCTGAAGTGGGAAGTAGGAAATTGTGCAGCAGATGTGCAAAAAACAGTAATTAATATAAAGGTTTGAAATTCATATTTAGGAGAAAAAGAAAATGGTTGAAGCAGATATTATTAAAATAATTATTCTAATAACATTTTTAGGAATATGTTCATATACAGATATAAAAGGTAAGTATATTCTTGTTAAAATATCTATAATATACGGAATATTAGGAATTGTATATGGTTTTTGTTTTGAGAATAGAGGTATTTTAGAAATTTTGATAGGCATAGTACCTGGAATTATTGTTTTAATTATTAGTGTAATAACAAAAGAAAGTATAGGAAAAGGAGATGCATTAATTATTCTGGTTATGGGAATCTACACAGGTATAGTTAATAATTTAATAGTATTTATTTATGCTCTTTTCTTTACGGTAATTGTTGGAATTATATTATTATTAATTATGAAAAAAGGAAGAAAATTCAGAATAGCATTTGCGCCGTTTATATTTCTGGGGTATCTGGTATTTCTAATTATATAATGATAATTGGAGGATTTATGAATAAACAAATGTCAGGAAGCATGACGGTGGAAATGTCAATGTTGTTTCCGTTAATAATAATAGTTATTTCGTCAATGTTATTGTTTGCGTTTTACATGAACGATATCGTTTGTGTAAGGGCATCAGCACAGGAATATGGGATAATAGCCAATACAAGTGATAAAAGCAAGGAAGATTTAGAAAATGAGTTTTATGACAGTATAAAAAGAGAGACAATTGTGGCAGATATTAAAAATGTAAAAGTTAATAAAAGCAGCAATAATGTAAAAATAACAACAGTATTATCATTTGGACTGCCGGTATTTAATATTTCAAGAATAGATGAAATAAGCGTAATAATGCATGAAAAAAGCAATAAAGATTACATAGTGTATGCCAAAGTGGCAATTGACACAATTAGCAGATTAAAAAACAGGTAAACGATAATTCATAAATAGAAAATAAAAGTATAGATATGGAGGTCAATATGGAAGTAACGTTTAAGCATAGTTACAATAATAATCTTATGATAATAAGGGATAATGAATTATTGATTAACGATTATAAAATTAATATGATAATGAAAAATAAGATAGAGGGGCTGTTAGACATATATATAGGCTGTGTAAATGGGGGTGCAGAATTGTCATATGTTATTTCATCAAAACAAAGTGTAAAAGAATTATTTTTTAAAGAAAAAATGAAATATGATGATATAAGAATCTTGATAAAAGGAATTCTATACCTTAGTAAGGAATTAAGGGAATACTTGCTTAATATTAATCATATTATTTTGAAACCGGAGTACATTTTTCTGGATATAAATAGAATTGAAGTGGGTTACTGCTACTATCCTAATAATAACGGAAATTTCTATGAGGATTTTAATAGTTTATTACAGGAGATTATTATAATTACAAATCATAATGATTACAAAGCAGTTGAATTAATATATGGAATAGTTGAAATATGTAATAGAGCAGATTATCTGTTAAGCGACATAGAAAAATATGTAGATGATATGGAGCAGCTGACGAATATAGGTGAAAAACAAAATATCCTCCAAACAAGTATTAATATGAATTTGGAGAATGATGAAACGCAGGAAAATATAAAAAACACATATGATATGGAGATGCCAAATGAAGAAACGTTATTTAGTAAACTGGTAAATTTATTAAACAGAAAAAAGAATAGCAAAAAAGAAATATTTAAAGATGAAAAAAAAGTTAATGATAATAGTATTATAGAAGAAAATGAATATAGCGAAACGGTATTGATAAGCGATTTCCTTAAAGATAAAGAGAGAAAGCTGTTCAGTTTGTGTGAAAAAGAAGATATAGTTATAAATAAATATCCATTTATAATAGGGAAGGCAGCAGGGAAGGCAGATGAAGTAATCACAGACAATTCAGTAAGTAGAATGCATGTCAGAATAGATTTAAAGGCAGATGAATTTATTATAGAGGATTTAAATTCAAAAAATGGAACTTTTTTAAATGATAACAGATTAGCGCCATATGAAAAAACAAATATTACTATAGGGGATAAGATAACAATTGCTTCGTTTGATTTTGTATTCAGATAGGTAAAAATTACATAGGCATTGAGTTTGATTATATGATAAAATAGTGTAATAATTAATTA
>CAZQRO010000087.1:0-8328 GCA_964595785.1 uncultured Eubacterium sp. | reverse complement strand
ACATTAATATACTTGATTAAATGTTTCTAAAATGTTAAAATATTTTTTTATAAACTAAATTGTGCTTGAAAGAAATAAACGAAAGGAGCCATGCATTGCCGTGACTTTTTCAAGCAATTTGTAAGGCAGATTATTATGTAATCGCATGGAATAGATTTGAGTAAAGTAGCAGTTGTTACAGACAGTAATAGTGGAATAACACAGGATAAGGCAAAGAAAATTGGAATATTTGTTTTGCCTATGCCTTTTATGATTGATGGTGAGGAATATTTTGAGGATATAAATTTAACGGTATCAGAATTTTTTAGCAAATTAAAAGATGATTGTAATATTTCGACATCGCAGCCATCACCTGAAACTATTACTAATTTATGGAATAAAGTTTTAAAAGAATATGATGAGATTGTTCATATTCCAATGTCAAGTGGATTAAGTGGTTCCTGTCAGACAGCACATATGTTAGCACAGGATTATGATGGTAAAGTTCAGGTAGTTAATAATCAGAGAATATCTGTCACACAGAAGCAGTCAGTAAGGGATGCATTAGCACTTGTAGAACATGGTAAGAATGCAGAAGAGATAAAGAATATTCTTGAAAAGGAAAAGTTTGAATCAAGTATATATATTATGTTAGATACACTAACATATTTAAAGAGGGGTGGAAGAATTACTCCGGCAGCAGCAACTCTTGGTAATCTTCTGAAACTCAAACCGGTTCTTCAGATTCAGGGTGAAAAATTAGATGCATTCGCTAAAGCGAGAACCATTAAGCAGGCAAAATCAATTATGATAGAAGCAATGTGTAAGGATTTTAAAGAGCGTTTCAATGATAATGAGAATAATAATATGGTATTATTTATTGCTCACACACAGAATTATGAAGCAGCAGAGGAATTCAGGGAAGAAGTTCTGAAAGTATTTCCGGGTATGAATATTGAGATAGATGATTTATCTTTAAGTGTTTCATGTCATATTGGACCGAGTGCCCTTGCATTAGCTTGTGGAAAATGTATTAAATAGAATATAAATACCCCCTCGAGGTAAAGAGGGGGTATTGCTTTGTTGAAAAGAGGTAAAAGGAAAGGGGTAAACAAAATGTGAAAAAAATGTAAAGGAGTGTAAAAGTGCATAAATAGTACTACTTAAGGGGGGCTTTTTTGGTAAAAGTAGCCTAAAATATTGTATATAATGTGTATTTATGGTAAGATTTTCCCATAAGTTACCAAATATTGTAACTGTAGGATATATGGTAATGGTGGGAAAACGAGTATTGACATATAAGAAGCTGTCCGTGGGAGGACAGCTTCATTTTGTAAAAGCAAAGAAATGGATTATATTATAGAAGAAAAATGTTAAAATAAAGAAAAGTATTAATAAACAGAGACTTGTGACTAATGAACACAGGTCTTTTTATTTGTTTACTATGAGAGGAATGAACTGACGGAAAATTTTCTGCTATAGAAATTTCTTGAAATATAAAAGAAAAGGGAGTATTATTTAGAAATATATATTTAATTTTACACTGAACAGGAGATGATTAAATGTCATTAAAAACAAATCCAAACATTAAGGTAATAGGAAGAAATGATCCTTGTCCATGTGGCAGCGGTAAGAAATATAAACATTGTCATCAGATAATAGATGAGAAATTATTGCAATACAGAAGAAAAGGCTGTATAGTTCCCAGTAAAAGACTTCTTAAGACAAAACCAGATATTGAAGGAATAAAGGAAAGTGCAAAAATTAATATTGCGGTCCTTGATTATGTGGCTGAAAATATTGAGGCAGGTATGAGTACAGAAGAAATAAATATGCTTGTGCATAGCAGGACAACAGAAATGGGAGGAATACCGGCACCTCTTAATTATGAGGGATTTCCAAAGAGTGTGTGTACATCAATTAATGATCAGGTGTGCCATGGAATACCTTCATCTAACATTTTCCTACAGGACGGAGATATAATAAATGTAGATGTCTCTACTATTTATAATGGTTACTATTCTGATTCTTCTAGAATGTTTTGCATCGGAAATGTCAGTGAAGATAAAAAGAAACTGGTGGAAGTTACGAAAGAAGCGGTTATGCTGGGACTTGAGCAGGTTAAGCCATGGAATTTCTTAGGAGATATGGGGCAGGTAATTAATGATTATGTGAAAGAAAATGGATACTCTGTAGTGGAAGATATTGGCGGACATGGTGTTGGACTTGAATTCCATGAAGAACCATATGTAAGCTATGTAACTAAAAAGGGTACAGATATGCTTATGGTGCCGGGAATGATGTTTACCATCGAACCAATGGTTAATATGGGAAGAGCTGGCATTTTTATAGATGATAACAATGGATGGACAGTTTATACAGAAGATAAAAAACCATCAGCACAGTGGGAAATTCAGGTGCTTGTAACAGATAACGGATATGAAATAATTGCATATTGAAAAAGGAGATATTTATGCTTGAATTAACAAACATAACGAAGGATTACGTTTCAGGTGATACAACTGTTAAGGCGCTTAAAGGAGTATCAATTAAGTTTAGAAAAAATGAATTTGTATCAATTCTTGGTCAGTCAGGCTGCGGTAAAACAACGCTGCTTAATATAATCGGCGGCTTAGACAGATACACAGATGGTGATTTATCAATTGATGATATTTCAACAAAAAAATATAAAGATAAAGATTGGGATACATACCGCAACAATAGAATCGGTTTTGTATTTCAGAGTTATAACCTTATTCCTCACCAGACAGTATTGTCAAATGTGGAATTAGCACTTACTTTATCAGGTGTTTCTAAAAGTGAGAGAAAGAAAAGGGCGATTGAGGTTCTTGAACAGGTAGGGTTAAGTGACCAGATTCATAAGAAACCAAACCAGATGTCAGGTGGACAGATGCAGAGAGTTGCAATAGCAAGAGCATTAGTTAATAACCCTGATATTCTATTAGCAGATGAACCAACCGGGGCGCTTGATTCTGCAACAAGTATTCAGATTATGAATATATTAAAGGAAATTTCAAAAGATAAATTAATTATAATGGTTACGCATAATCCGGATTTGGCAGATGAGTATTCTTCGAGAATTATCAAATTGCTTGATGGAAAAGTAGTAGATGATACTAATCCGTATGATGGAAAAGATGAGAAAACAGAATCTAAAGCAGATGTAAGCAAAAGTGAATCATCAAAAACAGATGTAAGTAAAGATAATGCGTCAGTTAAAAAGAAGACTAAGAAATTAAAAACTAGTATGTCATTTTTAACGGCAATGTCACTTAGTATGAATAATTTAATGACTAAGAAGGCAAGAACTATCTTAACTGCATTTGCAGGAAGTATCGGTATTATTGGAATTGCACTTATTTTGTCATTGTCAAATGGTATGCAGGAGTATATTAACAGAGTTGAGCAGGATACACTTTCAAGTTATCCGTTAACTATTGAGAAAACGGCAGTTGATTATAGTTCAATGTTTGGGATGGCTCCTGAAGAGAAAATTGAAAATAAACAGCCGGGCAGAATTTATTCTAATAATATGATGTCATCAATGATAAATACAATGTTATCATCAGTTTCCGTAAATGATTTGAAAAGTTTCAAAGAATATATAGAAAGTGACAAGACAGATATCAAAGAACTGTCAAATGATATTCAGTATGGGTATGATTTAGATTTGAAAATTTATAAGGCAGATACAACAAAAGGTGTGTTTCAGACAAATCCAAGTAATGTACTTGCAAATTTCGGAATGGGGCAGATGACAGACGAATCAGGAATGTCAATGATGGGAAGCACAAATATCTGGTCAGAGATGATTAACAATGATGAATTAATTACATCCCAGTATGATATTCTTCAGGGCAGAATGCCGGAGGCATACAATGAAGTTGTTCTTGTTGCAGAAGATGATGATACAATTTCAGAATATTCATTATATGCACTTGGACTTATAGATTCATCTGAATTGCAAAAAATATTTACACAGATGCAGATGGGTAAACTTCCGGCTGAGACAGCTTCATCAGATACAAAGAGTTTTACTTATGATGAATTAATGAATCAGTCATTCAAATTAGTTATAAATACAGATATATATGAAAAGGATGGAAATGGATATAAAGATATGCGTCTTGATGAAGACTATATGAAAAATATTATTAATAATTCCGCAGATATTAAAATTGTAGGTGTAATAAAACCAAATGAAGAAGCCAGCAATGCTTCAATTACTACAACAATGGCTTATACAAGTAAGTTAACGGAATATATGATTAACAAAATAAATGAAAGTGAAATAGTTAAAGCACAGCTTGCAAATCCGGATATTGATGTATTTACAGGAGAAGCATTTGCTGAAAATAGTTATGAGTCAAATCTTACAACACTTGGAGTTGCAGACCTTGAAAATCCGGCAGCAATAAGCATTTATCCAAAAGATTTTGATTCCAAAGAAAAAATTGCAGATATAATAGATGATTATAATAGGCAGTTAAAAAAAGAAGGCAAAGAAGATAACCAGATTCAGTACACGGATTACATCGGACTGATGATGTCATCTGTAAGCACAATTATAAATGCAATCAGTTATGTGCTTATTGCTTTTGTAGCTATTTCTCTTGTGGTTTCATCAATAATGATTGGAATTATCACATATATTTCAGTATTAGAGAGAACAAAAGAAATAGGTATTTTAAGAAGTATAGGTGCCTCTAAGAAAGATGTTTCACGAGTATTTAATGCAGAAACAGTTATAGTAGGTTTGGTAGCCGGATTGATAGGTATATTTATTACCATTATACTGAATATTCCGATTAATATGCTTATAAAGAGTATGACAGACATTTCAGGTGTTTCTAGACTTCCGATTGTTGGAGCAGTGATACTTATTGGAATAAGCGTATTTTTAACATTTATAGCAGGACTTATTCCTGCAAGAGTAGCATCTAAGAAAGACCCGGTAGTTGCTCTTAGGACAGAGTAGAAAGCATCCTTCTCAAACATTTTGTAAGTAAATTGCAAAAATAGATAAAATTTGTATATTTTATCCAAGTTTTGTTGACAATTCCCATATTATGGTGATATACTATTTGAAGTCTATAAGATTATTAAAAACAAGGAGGACAAGAAAGATGATTAAGAAGATTTTAGCAGTTTCAGTTTCAGCAGTTATGATGTTAGCTATGTCAGTTAGTGCATTCGCAGCAGGAACAATTAACGCAAGTGAGCAGGTAATTATTGATGAATTACAGGCAAAAAAGGTACCAGCAGAATACGTTTCACAGGCTAGAAATTACATGGAGCAGGATGGTGTTGATTTTACAGATGCACAGAAGACTACAGTAATTGCTAATATTGATGATGCAGCAACAATTGCTAAGTCTGCTAATATTAAATCAGCAGATGATTTAAAGAAAGCCAGTTCAACAGTTATTGACAGTTTAATGGCAAAAGTTTCAGCAGCAGCAGCAGCAGTTGACCTTAAAGTATCTTTAGATGCTAAGACAGGCGTTGCAAAAGTTACTGATAAAGCAGGCAAGGTTGTAGCTACAACTAATACAGGAATCAAGACAACAGGCGCAGATTCTATGGAAACAGTTGCAGTTGTGTCATTATTAGGTTTAGCAGTAGTAGCTCTTACAGTTGTTACTAAGAAACATGAACAAGCTTAAGCAAAGAAAACGACTTGCTAGAAAAGTTAATAGAGTAATGGCATATATATATGTGCCATTACTTTTTTCTTTTATAGTATATGGAACGGTTTATGCAATGACATCGGATATGTTAAGTATATTGAAAAATGCGATAAACTTAATTACCTCCGACAAAGCGCCTGGTTTTAATAATCAAAGTAATAATTCATTTGTTCCAAACGAAATTGAAACAAATGTTCAAGATGGAATAGAAACAGTAAAACGGGAAGAGGTTCCGATATCTGAATATGGAGATTTATATGCAAATATAGCTTGCGACAGAATTGCTCTTGATGCCCCGGTATATAAAGGCGATGATGAAAGCATTCTAAAGTCGGGAATAGGTCAGAATTTTGCCTCATCACAACCGGGTTTTGGAAGACTTATTTTGCTTGGTGGACATAATAATACATATTTTAATGCACTTAAGAACATTGAAGTTAATGATGTTATAAAAATTGAGACAAGTTATGGAACATATTCTTATAGCGTGACAGAAACAAAGGTTTTAGAAGAAAGTGATAAATCAGCATATGACTATAATGTAGATCATGAACAGTTAGTATTGTATACATGCTATCCTTTTGATATGCTTTCGAGAACAAATTACCGTTTCTTTGTATATGCGGATCTGATTTCCGGTCCGGTACTTACGGATTAATTGGAGGGCAATGTGAAAAAAAATAAAGAACAAGAGATAATAAGTATGTGTGCCAGTCTTCTTTTAGCAATCTTTCTCACTGTGTTGTCACTATTATTATCAATAAAAATTGGTTTTACATCGATAAATTCTATTTCAAAAATAATGGATAAGGCAAATTACTATGAAGCGTCCTATGAAGAATTAATGGATAATTGTGAATCATTAGCAATTCCGTATGGACTTAGTAAAGAAGTGTTTACAGGCGCTTTTACTGAAGAAAATGTAAAATACGATGGACACTTATATTTGAAAGCAGCTTTAGAGGGAGATACTTTTGAGGCTGACATTGAGAATTACAGAAATATTCTTAAAGAAAATATTGGAAAGTATGTAGAGGAAAATAATTTATCAGTTAATGGAAATGCGGATGAAATTATAAATGAATTTACGGAAAAAGCAATTTTAGAGTATGAAGATGCAGCAAAAATACCTTATATATCTACAATCTCAATTTTTTATAAAGCAGTTAACAAGGTGTTCTGGCTGGGCTGCATAATTATGCTTGTTTTTTCTGCACTTACAATATGGATACTGATAAAGCAAAATCCATATAAGAAAAACAGAATATTTAAGTATGCTGCGTATAGTACGGCTTCAGCCTGTATGTCGCTGCTGGTAATTCCACTTTATTTGCAGATAACGGGGATATATAAGAAAGTGCAGATATATCCTGAATATTTATATAAATTTATAAAAAAATATGTTGAAAACGGTATAATCGTAATGAGTACTACCGGAATAATTTTACTTATAACAACAGCGATAATGATTGCAGCAAGCAGTTATATAAAATATTATTATATACATAAGAAAAGTAATAAGCACTTTAATTGATTAAAATGAAAAAGTGGTTTTAATTGTAATTGAATTATGGTATACTAACAAAAAATGAATATCTGGTTATATGAAGTATTTTTACAACATTGAACCGGGAATATATAAGAATGTGGAGGATAAAAATGTTTTCATTTGATAATGTAGAATCATATGATGCTGAAGTAGCAGCAGCTATGCAACAGGAATTAGAGAGACAGAGAACACATATTGAACTTATTGCTTCTGAGAATCTGGTTAGTAAAGCGGTAATGGCAGCGATGGGCAGTCATCTTACTAATAAGTATGCAGAAGGATATCCTGGTAAGAGATACTATGGTGGCTGTGAATATGTGGATGTAGTAGAGACATTAGCCATTGACAGAGCTAAGAAGTTGTTTGGATGCGATTACGTTAATGTACAACCGCATTCTGGAGCGCAAGCTAATCTTGCAGCATTTTTTGCAATGGTTGAACCGGGTGATACTGTAATGGGTATGAGCCTTGCACATGGCGGACATTTAACACACGGAAGTCCTGTTAATATTTCAGGTAAATATTTCAACATTGTACCTTACGGAACAAATGATGAAGGTTTCTTAGACTATGATGAAGTATTAAAGATTGCTAAAGAAGCAAAGCCAAAACTTATTGTATGCGGAGCAAGTGCTTATCCGAGAGAGATAGATTTTAAGAAATTCAGAGAGATAGCAGATGAAGTTGGTGCATATTTAATGGTGGATATGGCTCACATTGCCGGACTTGTTGCAGCCGGACTTCATATGAGTCCGATTCCATACGCAGATGTAGTTACTACTACAACACATAAGACATTAAGAGGACCTCGTGGCGGTATGATTCTTTGTAATGAGGAAAGTGCTAAGAAGTTTAATTTCAATAAAGCAGTATTTCCGGGTATTCAGGGTGGTCCGCTTATGCATGTTATTGCAGCTAAAGCTGTTTGCTTTAAAGAAGCTTTATCAGATGATTTTAAAGACTATATTAAACAAGTTAAGATAAACGCTAAAGTATTAGGAGAAGAACTAGCTAAGGGTGGTATTAGAATAGTTTCTGGTGGAACTGATAACCATTTATTATTACTAGATGTAAGAAATTTAGGCTTAA
>CAZQRO010000086.1:0-8689 GCA_964595785.1 uncultured Eubacterium sp. | reverse complement strand
GATTCATTCTCCCCTGCAATATGATGAATATAAACATAATTTATGCTATTTGACCACAACATCATAAAAATAATACTGTCAAATGTGCTATCTTGAGGATTTTGACTTCTTTAGTGTAAATATGAATTCTGTACCTACACCTTCCGTACTTATTACATTAATATTCTCATCATGAGCGCCGATGATTTCTTTGGTGATGGATAAGCCAAGACCGGTACCAGTCTTATCTTTACCACGCGATAAATCAGTCTTGTAGAAACGCTCCCATATCTTAGCAATACTTTCTTTGGGAATTCCTATCCCGCTATCTTTTATGGATATAAATATCTTTTCATTTTTATCATGTATGTCTATTCTGATTGAACTGTCATGATGGCTGAACTTTATGGCATTATCGATAAGGTTATAGACTACCTGCTCTATTTTACTGCGGTCAGCGGTAACAATATATCCCTTAGAACCAAGCACAAGGTCAATTATAATATGTTTCTTCTCACATTTTCCTTCGAAACTGTTGATAATAGGCTTAATCATCTCATACAGATTGAAATCTGTAAATTCTAAACGATTGGATTTATTATCCCAGGCATTAAGAGTTAAAAGGCTCTTAGTAAGTTTGGTAAGACGGTCCGTTTCAAATAATACAATGTCGAGATATTTACCCTGCATTTCCGGTGGAATGGTACCATCTTTCATTGCTTCAATATAGCCTTTTATAGAGGTAAGAGGAGAGCGGAAATCATGAGATACATTTCCTATGAACTTCTTCTGGTCTTCTTCTAAATTGTATAATTTAGTTGCCATGTAATTAAGTGATACACCGAGGTTACCAATTTCATCCTCATTTGTAAATGAGGACAAACCTTCATATGTTAAGTTGCCTTTGGCGAATTCTCTGGAGGCATGGCTGATTTTACGAAGTGGAATGTAAACCACAAATGTAAATATGAGAAGAATAATCAGTGATAAATCATATACAATGAAGAATGTCCAATAAATTATTCCAAGTACCGAATTACCACGTTGTCTGATAGTATCAGTATCACGATGAAAAATCATATAACCTTCTGTTTGAAAATCACCCACTATCGGAATTGCAACGGAGAGAGTCTTGTTGTCAAAATTGCCGTAAAAATTACCAACCATATAATATTTATTACCAAAATCGGTAATATCAAAATCCGAGAGAATTTTGTTGATTTTTATGTTATTTGTATCATATAAAATTCTTCCCGTTGTATCGATAATCCACATACGGCATTCAATCATTGCAGAAGCATTATGCAGGTCTTTTATAATGTCAGGACTAGTTGTGAGACTGGAAAAATCATTGTTAAAACAACGGTTAAGAATAATATTTCCATCATCATAAATGGACTTGGCAGTATCTTCCGTAATGGTGTCATTTACTCGTTTTGAAGAGAGAATATTGATTACTAAAATGCTTATCAGACCAAATAAAATATAGCCAAGGAGAAACTTGTAGTAAACAGAATGTTTCATAGTGTGACCTACTTTCTAGTCTCAAATTTGTATCCGATACCCCAGACTGTAGATAATGCCCATGTTTCGCTGTCACTGATTTTCTCGCGAATTCTCTTAATGTGTACATCAACAGTTCTGGTATCGCCGAGATATTCATATCCCCATATGTGGTCTAATAACTGTTCACGGGTAAATACCTGATTAGGTGATGAAGCAAGAAAATATAGAAGTTCTAATTCCTTAGGCGGCATATCAACAGTTTTGCCTTTATATGTTACTGAATAATTAGTGAGATTAATGAGTAAATCAGTATATTCCACATACTCTGACTGTGGAGCAACATTTGCAGGAGCGGCAGCCGGAACTTTATATCTTCTGAGAACAGCTTTAACTCTTGCTACTAATTCTTTAGAATCAAAAGGTTTAATCATATAGTCATCAGCACCTAATTCAAGTCCTAAAACTTTATCAAAGATTTCACCCTTTGCAGAAAGCATGATAATAGGAGTTGAGGCTGTTTTGCGAATTTCACGGCATACTTCATATCCGTCAATACCGGGAAGCATGAGATCAAGAAGCACTAAATCAGGAACAAAATTTTTAAATTCCTTAAGTGCCTGCTCACCATCATCTACAATTTTAGTTTCAAAACATTCTTTTGTTAAATATAGCGAAATGAGTTCTGCGATATTAGAATCATCATCTACGATTAAAATTCTCTGCTTGTTTGCCATATATTACCTCTTTTCTGTGCCGGTCGACACTTAAATGCATTTAATTGCAAAATTCTAAAGTCAGGATAGTGCTTATTAATGAAAAGTGCAAAGCAATTATCATTATGTGTTAACAAATATTTTGCTATTTTTTAAAAGTGGCTATTGTTACGCCTGCATCACCTTCACCATATTCTGCTATGTGATATTCACTTACATATTTACATTTTTTAAGATGTGCTGCAACTGCACTTCTCAAAGCGCCAGTACCCTTACCATGAACAATCCGTACGCTTGGAAGGTGTGACAGATAGGCGTCATCTAAATATTTATCAAGAGTTACAAGAGCTTCATCTACTGTCATTCCTAACAACTTAATCTCAGTGGAAATAGAATAAGATTTAGACATTTTAATCTTGGAAGCCCCTGTTGGTGAAGTTTTGCTGCCGATTACAGGAGTGTCTTCGAGAATTATTAAATCAGAAATGTTTACTTTTGAAGTAAGAATTCCCATCTGTACATTTAAATCACCCTTTGCATTTGGCAGTGTGTGAACCGTTCCTTCTACATTCATACTCAGAACTTTTACTCTGTCACCGATTTTGAAGTCTTTGGAGGTATAATTCTTATGTGGTGTGTTTTTTCTCTTAATAGCAAGTTTATCACTGGTATTATCGAGTTTCTCCCTTGCTTTGCGTCTGGAATTCTCTAAATCTTTAGTATCGCCTGATTTGGCAGATTTATTAATGTCTTTGATGGTCTGGTCTGCAAATTCTTTGGCTTCCCTCAAAATTCGAGCCGCTTCTTCGTTGGCATTTCTCAAAATGCTCTCACGTCTGTCATCAAGGTGTTCATGTTTCTTCTCAAGTTTTTCTTTTAAGTCTTCAATTTCATTCTTATAGCTTTCAATTTCACTGCGTTCATTTTCAATGACTAATTTGCTGTTCTCCAAATCCGAGATAATATCTTCAAATGCTACACTGTCTTCATCAATCCGTTTCTTTGCATCCTCGATAATGTAATCAGGAAGTCCGAGTTTAGAAGAAATCGCAAAAGCATTACTCTTGCCGGGAATACCAATGAGCAGTCGGTATGTCGGCTGTAATGTCTCAAGACTGAATTCGCAGCTTGCATTTTCAACACCTGTGGTTGTGAGGGCAAATACCTTAAGTTCGCTGTAATGCGTGGTAGCCATAGTCCTAATCTTCATATTGTGAAGGAAGGAAAGAACTGAAGTGGCAAGAGCAGCACCTTCTACAGGGTCAGTTCCGGCACCTAATTCATCAAAAAGTACCAGAGAATCTTTATCGGCATCATGCAGAATCTGAACAATATTCTTCATATGTGAAGAAAAAGTACTAAGGCTTTGTTCAATACTCTGCTCATCACCAATGTCTGCATATACTTCTTTAAATAGTGCAAGAGTTGAACCGTCATAGGCAGGAATATGAAGTCCGGCCTGTCCCATAAGCGTAAGAAGACCGACAGTTTTAAGTGAAACAGTTTTACCACCGGTATTCGGACCTGTTACTATCAGTAAATCAAAGTCTTTACCGAGATAAATGTTAATCGGAACAACTTTATCTCCGGCAATTAAAGGATGGCGTCCTTCCTTGATATTAATGTACCCATCAGTATTAAATGCGGGTTCACTTCCCTTAATGGCTTTTGAGTAAGAAGCCTTTGCAAATATTATGTCTAACTTTACAAGCATTTTGTAATTACATTCGATTGCACCGATATTTTCTGCACAGGCGGCAGACAGATTTGAAAGAATAACTTCAATCTCGTCATTTTCCTTAAGAATCAATTCCTTAAGTTCATTATTCAGTTTAACAACAGCCATCGGTTCAACAAATATAGTGGAGCCTGTCTGTGACTGGTCGTGAATAAGTCCGGAAACCTGATTCCTGTATTCTAGTTTAACCGGGATACAATAGCGGCCATTTCGCATTGTTACTACATTGTCCTGAAGATAAGTTCTTGTGGACTGTGAGTTAACGATATTATTAAGCTGGTTGTGAATCTGTTCGTTTGCCTGTTTCATGTGTCTGCGGATATTCTTAAGTGTCGGGCTTGCTTCATCACTGATTTCCTCTTCAGAAATAATGCATCTGTTTATTTCGTTATTAAGTGGAGTGAGAGGCTCTAGTGCCTCGAACATATAATCAATGGAATCCTTTTTAGCGGACTCCTCTCTTCGTGAAAATGATTTTGCACGAGCGGCAACCTTTAATACACTGCTTATGTTAAGCAGTTCGCTAATTCCTAATGTTGCGCCGATTTCTAGTCTCTTAAGAGATTCTAAAATATCTCTGGTGCCGGAAAAAGACAGACTTCCCGAACGAAGAATTCTGACTAATGCATCCGAAGTCTCTGTCTGGGCATTTCTTATTTCTTCAATATCCTCTAATGGAGTAATGTTTTTACATAATTGAAGACCACCCGGACAAGTGGCAAATTCAGAAAGAGTATTTATAATTTTATCAAATTCAAGTGTGTGCAATGCTTTTTTATTCATAGTATTAATTATTACCTTTCATATAAATAAATGTTACTTAGGTATACTCTTAATTTTACTCTAAATTAAATAATATATCAATGAAGAATATTTATAGGAATGTCATAGAATGTTCATATTATTTTTTTATCATTATTTTAGAATAATATGATAAGTATATATATTTGACCCTAGCATCATCATGCTTGCGATTACTAAATATTTACGAGGTATACAATGGGCGGAAATAATTTACGAAACGACGATAAAAAGAGCGGAGAGGGTAAGTTTAATTTTATTAATGAGCAGGTAGTAAATAGCAGGAAAATCAATGTTTGCAAATTCCTGCTATTTCTTGTGTCGTGCGGGGTTATTATAGGTATTGCTGCATGCGTAGCGTTTGTATGGGTGAAACCTTATTTTGCAAAATTTATGATGAATGGTAAGCAAAATGATTCGAAAGAAGTAATTCAGCAGTCGGATACCACTATGCAGTTGACGACAGGAACGGAAAATAACGGTGAAACCACAGTAAGTCCACAGAATTGTTTGGAAAATATGGAGAAAAGTGTTGTAACTCTATCTGTCAATGAAGAGGCTGACTGGACAAGAATGGAAGCAGACAACAGTAACTACTCTAGTGGACTGATTATTTACAAAGGTAATAATTTAAAGATTCTTACTACATATGATTTTGTAAAAGACAATAGGGAAGTAACGGTTTATCTTGGAACAGAACAATGTAAAGGTAATGTGGAGAGTAAAAATGAAGAATATGGGCTCGCTATTATAAATGTAAATGCCGGGAAATTAGGCGATTCTGTGAAGGATGAATTAGCAGCAGTATTTAGTGCAGATGAAGAGTATGAAGCCGGTGCGGAGATAACATTTATGGGTAATCCATACGGAAAAGAAAAATTTATTGCGAGTGGTTCGTTGACTTCTGTAGGAAATGCGTATAATATAGTGGATACGGAACTTGAAATTATGACAACAGATATTTCTAACACAGGTTTGATGAATGGTTTTGCATTTGACAGATATGGCAATGTCATTGGAATGGTCAATGATGAATTGAATGACATCAGTATAGGTGAAAATGTTATTTCCATAATTTCTTTTAAAGAGATAGCCGTATATGTTGAAAAAATGATTAAAAAGCAGGATATTACATATTTAGGAATATATGGTAAACAGGTTACAGATGAGGTTATAGAAAATATTGATAAAGATATGCCTTACGGCATATATATCTCTTACACCGAAGAAAAATCACCGGCATATGTGGCTGGCGTGATGAATGGCGATATTTTAACTGAAATAAATGGTAAAAAGGTTCAGGATTTTGAAACATTTACATCTGTGCTGCAAAAATGTCAAGTGAATGAAGACGTTGTAATTAAAGTAATGAGAAAAGGAAAAGACGGATATAAAGAGATTAAATATACCGTCCAAATAGGAGGCAGGTAATGAAATATATAGAGACTCTCAGAGATGGCGAACAGGTTAGAGGAATATATCTGTGCAAGCAGAGAAGTACTGCGATGACCAAAAATGGAAAACCATATGACAATGTTATTCTACAGGATAAAACAGGTACTATAGATGGCAAGATATGGGACCCTCATTCAATGGGAATTAATGATTTTGAGTCGCTTGATTATGTGGACATAACTGCAGATGTGACTATATTTAATGGGGGTCTGCAATTGAATATTAAGGGTGCAAGAGTGGCAGATGATGGAGAATATAAAGCGGCAGATTATCTTCCATGCAGCACGAAAGACATTGACGTAATGTATGGAGATTTACTGAAACTTATCGATTCAGTAGGCAATCAGTATCTTAATACATTATTGAAGTCATTTTTTGTGGAGGACCTGGAGTTTATTACTGAATTCAAAGGCCATTCAGCAGCAAAGACAATCCATCACAGTTTTATAGGCGGACTTTTAGAACATACATTATCAGTAACAAATATGTGTAATTATTTTGCAAAAGCATATCCTGTTTTAAACAGAGATTTACTTCTTAGTGCGGCAATGCTTCATGACATTGGAAAAGTTAAGGAGTTGTCTTCATTTCCAAGAAATGATTATACGGATTATGGTCAGTTGTTAGGTCATATTGTAATGGGATGCGAAATGGTCAGTGCTAAAATCTCTGGCATTGCCGGATTCCCTGAGAAACTTTCACGCGAAATCAAGCATTGCATATTAGCCCACCATGGCGAATTAGAGTATGGTTCTCCTAAGAAACCCGCACTTCCTGAAGCATTTGCAATTAATCTTGCAGACAATGCTGATGCTAAACTTGAAACGATTTCTGAAATAATCTTAGGCAGCAAGCCACAGGATGGTTCGGAGTGGTACGGTTTCAACAGGGTGCTGGATTCTAATATCAGAAAGGCAGATTTGTAGGAAGAATATTAGCGGTTGCGAAGTATAGAGACAGTTTTCGAAAGAGGTCGGAAAGCAGAAAGTATAGAGTTAGTTTGCGAAAGAGGCCGGAAAATGGAAAGTAGGGATTGTGAAAACAATAACTACTGAAATATATGACTGTAAGAATTGATTGGCATAAAATATGTGGCAAAAGATTTGTGTAAGAGGAGAGGTTATGTGCTATGAACCAGAATGAAGTAGTAGAAGATAAAGTGTATTCTTTTAATAAAAATGAAGTGTATACAGTGACGATAGAAGACGTGGGAACAGGTGGCGAAGGCATTGCTAAAATTGATGGTTATACACTTTTTGTAAAAGATGCAGTTCGTGGAGATGTGTGCGAAGTGAAGATTACGAAAGCTCATCCGAAGTTCGCATATACTAAACTCATGAAGGTGATAACACCATCGCCTTATCGCGTGGAGCCTGTGTGTCCGGTGTCTAAAAGGTGTGGCGGATGTAAGGTTATGGCAGCAGACTACAGTGAACAGCTCCGTTTTAAAGAAAATAAAGTTAAGAATAACATAGAGAAAATCGGCAAGGTCACAGAATTTGAACTTAATCCAATTATAGGAATGGACAATCCTTATCATTACAGAAATAAGGCACAATTTCCTATTGGCATTAACGAAAATGGAGAGCTTGTGTCCGGTTTTTATGCAGGGCGAACTCATGTAATCATTGAAAATGACAAATGTTACTTAGGTGTAGAGGATAATGAGAAAATTCTTGGTATTATTAAATCATTTATGGCAGAGAAAAATATTGCACCATATGACGAGGTAACACGCAAAGGGCTGATTCGCTATGTGATGATTCGTAAGGCGTTTGTCACAGGTGAAATTATGGTATGCATTATTATTAATGGCAATAAGATTCCAGACCAGTTAGAACTGGTACAACGGCTATCGGAAGTAGAGGGAATGACAAGTATTTCCTTAAGCATTAATCTGTGCAATACTAATGTTATTATGGGTAAAGTTATTGAAAACATTTATGGACGCAAATATATTGTAGATTACATTGATGATATTAAATTCAATATTTCGCCAAAGTCTTTCTTTCAGGTAAATCCGCTGCAAACGGAAAAACTGTATGCAACAGCCCTTGAGTATGCTGGACTTACAGGCAATGAAACAGTGTGGGACCTCTATTGTGGAATCGGTACAATCTCATTATTTCTTGCACGTTCCGCAAAGAAAGTATATGGTGTGGAAATTGTTTCTGACGCCATTCGTGATGCCAGAAATAATGCAAAAATCAATGGAATAGATAATGTAGAATTTTTTGTTGGAAAATCCGAAGAGATTTTGCCGGAATACTATAAAACCCATGGCGGATATGCAGATGTCATCGTGGTTGACCCACCAAGAAAGGGCTGCGACACAGCACTTCTTGATACTGTGGTTCAGATGGGACCGCAGAAACTGGTGTATGTGAGCTGCGATAGCGCAACACTTGCAAGGGACATTAAGTATATGACAGAGCATGGGTATGAACTTAAGAAAGTGCAGCCGGTGGACATGTTTCCGATGACAGAACATGTGGAG
>CAZQRO010000085.1:0-8772 GCA_964595785.1 uncultured Eubacterium sp. | reverse complement strand
GGGGGTTATAAAGAAAAGTTGTATTTTCAAATTCCTTATTATATACTTAAATATAGTGATGTCAGGGTGAAAGAAATTTGAATTAGAAAAAGAAAAATGCTTCTGCCCTTTCTTTTAACTTATTTATTTGAACGGTATTGCCGTCGAAGTGGAGGTAAGAGTAAAAAATGAAACAGTTAACCATAGAAGAAAAATATATGAAAGAAGCTATTAGGCAGGCAAAAAAAGCAGAAAAAATAGATGAAGTTCCTATTGGATGCGTAATTGTATCTGAAGGAAGGATAATTGCCAGAGGATACAATCGAAGAAATACCGATAAGAATACATTATCACATGCTGAATTGAATGCTATTAAGAAGGCAAGCAAGAAACTTGGAGACTGGCGTCTTGAGGATTGTGAGATGTATGTGACACTTGAACCATGTCAGATGTGTGCAGGAGCAATTGTGCAATCCAGAATTAAAAAAGTGTATATTGGAAGTATGAATTCCAAAGCCGGCTGTGCTGGTTCAATTCTTAATATTTTGCAGATGAAAGCATTTAATCATCAGGCAGAAGTTATTAAGGGTGTTTTAGAAAAAGAATGTGGTGATATGTTGACAGAGTTTTTTAGAAAGCTGCGAGAAAAGAAGAAAACTGAGAAAACGGATAAATAAATGTTGTGTTTTAAAAAATGATATTGCAAAAATGAAATGGTAAATATGTATTATTACAAATAAAATATGCAGGAGCTACAAATTAAAGAAAATAATTGACATCACAAAATAAAAATGTCACAATATGAAGATAGTATTTAAGTGTCTGAAGAGTTCAAAGGATAAGACACGTCTGAGTAAAGAAGATGCAAACATACCGATAGAACATGAAGGTACCTTAGGAGCATTATCGGTTATAACTGGTGATAACCGATATATAAGCCTTTTAGAAAAGGCAAAAGAAGAAGGAAAGAAGGCATTTCCATTGGAGAAAAGAAATTTGCAGAATTGGAAAAAGTGCTTATTAATAAGGGAATGATGGCAGGGTCAAATATGATAAGTATATATTCGACTCTGGCACCATCATCAGAGTGTCAAAAGGTATTTTATTTAATAAATTTGTTAATTGCATCTTCTAAGTCTTTTAAAACCTGCATATCTCCAGTTTCAACTGCATCTACAACACAATGGTTAATATGATCCTCAAGGATGATTTTACCGATATTATTTATGGCAGCACGTACAGCTGCAATCTGGATGAGAACCTCACTGCAGTCACGACCGTCTTCCACCATTCGCTTAATGGATTCCATATGCCCTATGGCTCGTGACATTCTGTTCAATACCTGTTTTGTGTTGGCATGGTAGTGGCCATTAGTATTGCTATGTATATCTGTATTATCATCATGAGAGTGATAATGTATGCCATCATGTGTATGTAATTCGCTCATATTCTGTGCAGTGCTAAGGCACTTTTCCTTTCAAATCATAACAAAAATAATATCACAAAAATAAAATGCTGACAAGTTTTTAGTTGGTTTATTTTTCTATCTGGTATATAATGATGAGACAATGGTCTCATACCATTTGTCGGGCAACTCATAATGATGATGCCAGGGTCAGAGGATATGATTAATGTCAAAGAAAACATTGGTATAACATACTGTGAATTTGCAATAAATTGCAGCAGAATGGAGATTAATATGGAAGATTCGATTCAGAAATTAAGAAAAATAATAGAAGAAAGTAATTATATAGTATTCTTTGGAGGTGCGGGTGTGTCCACAGAAAGTGGTGTACCGGACTTTAGAAGTGTAGATGGTCTTTATAATCAAAGCTATAAATATCCTCCGGAGACAATTTTAAGTCATACATTTTTTATGAGAAATACAGAGGAGTTCTTTAGATTCTATAAGGAAAAAATGCTATTTCATGGCATTGAACCGAATAGTGCTCATAAAGCATTGGCGAGATTAGAAGAGATGGGGAAATTAAAAGCGATAGTGACACAAAATATTGATGGACTCCATCAGGCAGCAGGAAGTAAATGTGTATATGAATTACACGGAAGCGTACATAGGAATTACTGTATGAAATGCCATAAGTTCTATGATTTTGAATATATGTATGGTTATGAGAGTGTTCCAAAATGTGAGTGTGGAGGGACGGTTAAGCCGGATGTTGTATTGTATGAAGAGGGACTTGATGATAAGACAATTAATGAGTCAGTAAGACACATTACAAATGCAGACACACTTATTATCGGCGGAACATCATTGGCTGTTTACCCGGCGGCAGGACTTATACAGTATTTTAGAGGAAAGAATCTCATACTAATTAATAAATCAACTACTCCTATGGATAACAAAGCAGATTTGGTCATTAATGACAGTATTGGTAAAGTGTTATCGCAGGTGGTATTAGAAAGGAACTAGAGAAAATGGTTAAGAAATATTTAAACAGATTATTTATTGATGGACTTGGAGGAATGGCATTAGGCCTGTTTTCTACATTGATATTTGGAACAATCTTATCGCAGATTGCGAAATTTATGGACGGCACACCGGCTATTTACCTGAATTTCATTGCAAATGTAGCAAAGTCCATAACAGGAGCAGGAATTGGTGTAGGTGTAGCGGCAAAATTCAAGGAGTCACCGCTTGTTACAGTGTCGGCGGCGGTTGCAGGTATGATTGGGGCATTTCCGGCATTGTATAACAGTTTTGGAACTACGGATTTTGTAATTACACTTGGCAGACCGGGTGAACCGCTGGGAGCATTTGTAGCTGCTTATATAGCCATTGAAATTGGACATCTCGTTTCAGGAAAGACAAAGATAGATATTCTTATTACACCATTTGCGGCAATTTTATCAGGTTCATTTGCGGGAATATTATTAGGACCATATATTACAACATTTATAAAATGGCTGGGACAGCTTGTGAATGTAAATGTTGATAAGCATCCATTCGTCGGAGGTATTGTTGTTGCGGTTGTAATGGGAATGATATTAACACTTCCAATAAGTTCAGCCGCAATCGGAATTTCCATGGGAATTACAGGACTGGCAGCAGGTGCAGCGACGGTAGGCTGCTGCTGTCAGATGGTAGGGTTTGCAGTGGCAAGCTTTAAGGAAAATAAGGCAGGCGGACTTATCGCTCAGGGAGTGGGAACAAGTATGTTACAGATACCTAACATTATGAAGAAACCTATTATATGGCTGCCGGCAATTTTATCAAGTGTAATACTTGGACCCATATCTTCGGTTGCGCTTAAAATGGTAAGTACACCGGAAGGCTCGGGAATGGGAAGCTCGGGACTTGTTGGACAAATTTCAGCATATGATGCCATGACGGCAGCAGGAACCTCAATTCCTGTAACAATGATAGAGATATTAGTTATGCATTTTCTCTTGCCCGGACTAATTACATTTGTAATTGCACAGGGATTTAGAAAAGCAGGCTGGATTAAAGACGGAGATATGACACTTAAAGTGGATTAATTTAAAGAGATTTGGCATATTTAAGAAGCAATCGGAAAATATTTTGAGAAAGAAGGAATTTTCAATGGAAGGAACGGAATTTTTAAATGGTGGGGTTAATGAACTTAAGACTTTAATCAATGATTTGGGAAACCGTGAGATATGTATGAATCAGGTCAATGTGTGTGCTAATGAAGGTAAAAAATTAGAAAAAGAACTGAAACAGGAAATAGAGGAACTTAATAAGGATATCGAGAAAACGGTTAATGAAGAACAGGTTAAGGCAACTGTTGAAGAAGACAAGTTAATAAGTGATGGCAATAAACGTATAAGGGAAGTAAGAAGTGAGAGAAATAAGGCAAAAGACAGAGGAATGAAGGACAGGATTGATAATGAGACCGGTACGCTTGCAGGCGAGAACAGGGATTTGCATCGTTTGGTCAGAAAGACATTTAAAGAGAATGGACTTCCGGCGTATTGTGATACTAAGTGGTTTTATGCATTGTATTGTACTCAGGGTGGAATTGAGTGGTTAATAAAAATAATAGTATTTTTTATGGCAATTGTAGGATTACCCGGAATAGTTGTGGCAATAGCAGATCCGTGGTGGTTTCTTAAAATCATTCTCTGGGTAGTAGTTGCGGTATTATTTATAATTGTATATATGACAATTTATCTTTTGTCGAAAGATAAGGATAATGGTGTTTTAGAGGATATGAGAGCCAACAGATATAAGATAGCTGATAATGAAAAAAACATTAGAAAGATTAAAAAAGGCATTAAAACCGATGGTGACGAAAGTTATTACAATTTAGATGGATTTGATAGAGAATTGGCTGAACTTCAGGAGAAAATAGATGCTGCCGCAAATGCGAGAACAGAGAAGTTAAAAGATTTTGAAGAGAATAAAAAGCAGCAGATAATTATTCAGGTAAATAATAATCATGCAGGTATAATAGAGAACAAGAAAATTGCCATTAGCAAGAAGGCAGAAGAATATCAGGAAGCAATTAATAAGTCAAACGAAGTGGCTGCTATGATAATTGATAATTACGAACAATATCTTACCAAACAGTTTACAACCAGAGCAGCGGCTCAGAAAATGTTAGAATTAATTCAAAATGGCCAGGCAGAGAATATCAGTCAGGCAATGAAGATACTTAATCAGTAGAAAATAGAAGAAATATGTAGAAAAGTTTTTTGATAAATGTAGTGAAATCGACATTTTTTATATAATAAATGTGATACAATTCAATCATTAATGTCGGAGCAGTATGTGCAAGGCCTTTGTTAGATAACGAAATTATTTTCGATGAGGACGTGTGGACAGGTTTATATGAAGATATCAAGACATATTTTGATGAAGTCGAGATATTGGGATGGTTTGCTTCCATGCCCGGAATGCTGGAGAATGATATGCCGCAGATACAAAAAACTCATTTAGATAATTTTGCGGGAAATGATAAGGTATGCTTCTTATTAGACCGTGTAGAATGTGAGGATTCTTTTTATCTGTATGATGAAGGTGGAATGAAATGTCTGGGCGGACATTATATTTATTACGAGAAAAATGCAGACATGCAGTCATATATGGCACTTCATATAGAAGAAAATGATGTACCGGAGGATTATAATCAAAGCAGAAAGCGGAGTATTAATGCAAAGGTCCATAAGATATTTTTTGACCAGGGAGAGAAACAGGAAAAAGTATCATCTAATGAATATGGTCTTGCAGAATATATAGGTATCAAGAAGGAAGAAAAAAAGCAGTCAGATGTTTTGCAGAAAAGAAAACGTCTGCCGGCATTCGCATATTCAGCATCCACATTTATGCTATTGGCGGTTTTGTTAGGGACAGTGGCAGTTATGAATGCATCAGGTCAGTTAAAAGAATTGAAGCATACAATTTCAGGGATGGGAGCTGGCAAAGAGACAAAGGTTACGATAGATGGCACAGCAAAAATTGTAGATGTAGCAGGAAATGTGGAACCGACAAAGAAAACCGGTGATTCACTGTATTCAATCAGTCTTAAAATGTATGGCAATATTAGTATGATAGACAGTATTAAAAAAACTAATAATATTACCGATGAAGATTATATAAAAGAAGGCGAGACAATTTTACTTCCATAATATTTGTTACAATGGTATACTGTTATTAAATAATTAACCGTTCAATATTACATCAAGGAAATCTAAAGAATTATAAAGTAACTCTGAACATAAGAAAGGTAATATACAATGAGTGAGAAAGCTAATATAGATGGAAAGAAGAAAAGAATATTTATTATGATGGCAATATTGGTCATATTGTTATTTGTGTTATGTTATGTATATGCAAGAAAGATGAGTAATAAGGTCTATTCAGAATATAAGGTAACAAGTGAGATAAATCTTACACATTTAGACAGTGTGGTAAATTCAGATGGATATAAGGCATTTGGCAATGGTATAATAAGATATAGCACATCAGGTATTTCATATTTTAGCGGAGGCAGGGAAGTATGGAACCGTTCAATTGACATTAGTTCACCGGTAATAGATATATGTGGTGATTATATTGTTATGGCAGAACGTGATTCTAATGAAATCTATCTCTTTGATAAATCAGGAAATCAAAGAACAATTCAGGCATCATATCCGATTAAGAGTGTGGAAGTATCAAAGCAGGGTGTGGTAGCTGCCACACTAGATGACGGCGAAGCGAATTATATTGAAATGACTGATAAGGAGGGAACAAAGATAGCCAGCGGCAGGACAGTAATAGCAGGCGATGGTTATCCTATAGATATATCAATTGCGAATGATGGAACACGTTTGGTGGCATCTTATCTGGCTGTTTCAAATGGTTCTACCCAGTCCAAAGTAGTATTTTATAATTATTCTTCGGTTGGACAGAATGAGGTTGACAGAATAGTAGGCGGTTTTAATCAGTATAAATCAACGCTTGTGCCGGATGTGGAATTTATTAATAACACTACTGCGGTTGCATTCGGAGATAATATGTTTACAATTTATGCGATAGACCAGAAACCAAAGATTACACATGAGGAAGAATTTGAAGATAAGATAGATACAATTTTCTATAGCAGCAAATATATTGGAATTGTATTTAAGAGTACGGATACGGAATATTCACAGGTTCTAAGGGTGTATGATACCTCTGGGAAGAAAGTATTTTCTAAATCATTGAATTTCAAATATAATGATATCTGTTTTGCAGGCAAAAATGTGGTAATGTATGATGGTTCAAATTGTATTATGTACTCATTTTCAGGAACAGAGAGATTCAATTATACATTTGATAAGAATATCGTTAAAATTGTTCCCGTTAAGGATAATAAATTTATTGTGGTAAATGATACAACTATAGAGGAAATAGAACTTAAATAATCAGTTTTGAACAATTATCGGTTATATAAGATACGGAAATGAGGTAAATCAATGGAAATGACTTTAGTATTAGGCGTAGTAGCGTTTTTAGCAATTATGTTTTTAATTGGTTACAGGAATGGAATGATAAAGGTATTGTTATCATTTGTGGCGACTATAATAGCATTTTTACTTTCAATTCTTTTAGCGGGTCCGTGTGAGACATTGATTAAAGAAAGTACACCGGTCTATGATAACTTAAAAAAGCAAATGACAGAATATGTATCAGAATATATATCAGCAGAAGTTGATACATCTGACATAGAACTTCAGAAGGATGCTATTGGAGAATTAAAACTGCCATCTTCAATTAAGAATAAATTGATTAATAGTAATACGGCAGATGAAAAACTGTCAATGGGAGTGGATACTTTTAGTGAATATCTGGCAACTTCCCTTGCAGATATAGTTGTGGAAGTATTGGCAGTATTGGTACTATTTGTTATCATCAAACTGATTCTTCGAATTATAATATCACTTTTAAATATAGTAAGTCACCTGCCGATTATTCATGGAATGAACAAAATGCTTGGTGGTATCGTAGGTTTGGCAGAGGGAGTAATAATTATCTGGATAATATGTTTACTTCTTACTATTGTAAGCGGTACAGCAGTAGGGGAACAGATAATGAGTGAAATTAGTTCAAATGAAATATTAAATTATATATACAGCAATAATCTTATAATGAAAATGCTGCTGTAGATATAGTATTAAAAAATGACATTTAAATACATTTAACCGTATAAATATTTTCAAATTTTATTAAATTTATTAAAAAGTGCTTGACGAAATTGAGACGTATTGCTATAATACATACGTTGTCGCTAAAAAGTGGCAACGGAATATATATGGCGACATAGCCAAGTGGTAAGGCTCCGGTCTGCAACACCGTCATCACCAGTTCAAATCTGGTTGTCGCCTCTATAATAATGAACCCCATAAGATTTAAGTAGTTTCAACTTAAGTCTTATGGGGTTTTGTAATGTCTGCATATACTAACTGATAAATTCATCATCAGCAAGTCCGTCTATATATGCACGGACTCTTTGCTGCTTTACTCTCGGTAATCTTGTATATAAGTTAAGTAATTCGCGTGTATCCTCATTGATAAGTATGACATCAGATTTAGCATTTGAAAAGAAATCTGATAAAGTTATATTCAGACCATGGCAAAGCTTTGTCAAAGTAGAGAGAGAAGGGTCAGTATTCCTGTTAAACATATTATTAAGACTTGAGTAAGGTATGCCGCTTTCTTTTGATAATTTATATATAGACCATCCCTGTTCTTTACATATACTTCGTATCTTTTCAAGAGAATTAAAGGCCTCAACGTTTCTATTCATAAAATAACACCTTTCATAAGATTTACCACCATAATGTGTTATATAAAATGTACCCACATAAGTTGTAAAATAACAGATGAAAATAAGGGGGCTTATTGACAATCCCATATGGGTCACTGGCTTCTTAAGCCTGAAATATATGATGATAAATACTTTTTCTGCAAAGGTGTAAGACTATTATAAATATTTATTAATACTGCATCTTCTTCTGTTAATTTAAATGGGAGTGTCTCATTAATAAAGAAATCGCTGATTGTTATATTGAAGGCTGAACAAAGTTTGTTAAGGGTTGGAATTGATGGATATGAGTTGTTTCTAAACATACTCGAAATTGTTGTAAGTGGAACTCCGGATTCTTTAGAAAGCCGATATTGTGAAAAATTATTGCGATTGCATAAATTGTGTAATTTTGTCAAGACTTCATTTTTGTCCATGAAAAATACTCCTTTTCTGTTATGAAGTGACCTCCTGTCAAGTACTAATTTGAAGAAATCACTCTTTTTTCTTATTTTTTATTGTTCCAGTCATTTTCAGTCAGATG
>CAZQRO010000084.1:0-8803 GCA_964595785.1 uncultured Eubacterium sp. | reverse complement strand
CCGCCTGTTACAATCGCTACTTTTCCATCTAATCTTCCCATTATTTCCTCCTTATACATTAATTTCAACGTCGTAATATTAATACCCCTTCGCCGTCCCTATACACCATAAAAAAACATAATCTATGTTTTTTTAAGATTATGTTTTTTTATATTATTTAATTGTAAAAGCTTTGATCAACTGATAACCTGTTCTTTCTAAATTTTCCTCAACCTTCTCTATCGCTTCTTCTAAGGAAATAGGACTCGATATTGAGCAAAGAACTAAGTCCATACCTTCTTCATAGACAGCTTCGATTCCTTCACCTATGCTTCCTACTACAGCTATAACGGGAAGACCTTGTTTTTTTCCAGCTTTTAATACACCCATCGGCGCTTTTCCGTAGATAGACTGATGGTCCATTCTTCCTTCGCCTGTAATAACTAAATCTGAGTTCATTAAATATTCGTCAAAAGAAATCAATTCTAAAATTTTTTCGATTCCGTTTTCTACAGTTGCCTGAAGAGGACCAATAAATGCAGCTCCCAGTCCTCCTGCAGCTCCTGCGGAAGATTCTTCCAAAAATTGTCTGTTTAAGGCTTCTTCCATTTTTTCACCAATTTTGCAGATAATCATGTCAAAAAATTCTAAATCTTCTTCTTTTACACCTTTTTGAGGGCCATACGTATACGTAGCACCTTTTTTCCCACAGAGTGGATTGCTAACATCAGCTAATAGGATAAAACTACTTTCCTCGATTCTCGGGTCTAAAGAATCCAAGTCGATTCGAGCAAGATTCTCCAGCTCTTTTATATTGCCAGAAATTTCTTTTCCTTCTTCATCTAAAAATTTCGCACCTAAAGAACGCAGCATACCATATCCACAGTCATTTGTCGCACTGCCCCCCAAGCCTATATAGAACTTTCGGATTCCTTCATCTAAAAGATATCTTATTAAATCTCCTAAACTTCCACTGTCAATAGATGAAGGATCTAGTTGTTCCTTATCTATTCTCGTTAAGCCTAAGGTCTCAGCAGTTTCTAATACAGCCGTCTCTTTATCTTCCATAAGACCATAATGAATTGTCTTATTCTTTCCTAAAGCAGAGTTTAATTCTATCTTTTTTATCTCCCCTTTTGTACGTTCAATAATCGCTTCAATAGTTCCTTCTCCTCCGTCTGCAATGGAAATTTCTTCCACTTTTACTGGAATACCTGCCTTTTTTATCCCTCTAGCTATAGCTGCATTCACAGTTTTTGAACTTGCAGAACCCTTGAAGGAATCTGAAGCAATGAGGATCTTTATTTTATTCATGGGATTACCTCAATTATAATAAGTCTGCTTTTTCCATCTCTTCTCTCATGTAATCTAAACACTCATCGCAGGATTGAAGACTCGGCTTAATCGGTTGTCCTACATCCATCCCCTTAAGGTTAGCCATATCTTTCGTCGCTACTGGGAAAGAAGCTCTATCCATACTAAGGCGAACAGGATTTAATCGATATTGATCTTCTAAGGATCCTTGAAGATCGTCATTCATAAATTTATCAAATATTCCACATACGAATTCAGGAAATACATTCGCCGTAGTACATACACTACCGCATCCTCCCATTGCAAGAGTAGGATAGATCAATGTATCTTTACCGCCTAGTACAGAAAACTCTGTGTCCTTAGTGACTCGGATATACTCGCAAAGCTGAGTAATATCTCCGCTGGAATCTTTCATTCCAATAATATTAGGCACTTCCGTAGCTAACCGATATATTAAATCTGTATTCATATTATAACCAATTTTTCCAGGGTTATTATATAGAAGCATAGAAAGGTTAGGTACCGAATCAGCTATAGCTTTAAAGTGTTGGAACAGTTCTTCTTGTGTTGGCCTTAGAAACATAGGTTGAATCACTGATATACCATCTGCTCCTTGCGATTCTGCCATTTTCGCTATTTGAATACATTTACTTGTGCGTATATTTCCTATTCCGCAGAATACTGGTACTCGCCCTGCCGTTTCATCAACAATAATTTTAAGACCTTTCTCCATATCTTCATAATCGAACATATAGAATTCGCCATTGGAGCCGTAAGCTAGTATTCCTCTAACTCCACCATCTATAACGAAATTAACTTGTTTTCTCAATTTCGCTTCATCTATTTCCTCATTTTCATCTACTGGGGTAATTATCGGAACGATAATCCCTCCTATTTTGATATTACATACGAAACTCATTCTCTCACTCCTATCTGACTAAACTCGGCTTCTTATTATCGAATTTCCAATCCTTGATAAGATATTGCATCGCCAAAGAATCATCTCTTGCCCCTAAACCTTTATCAAGATACAGCTTGTTCGCCTCTTCCAATTTTTCTCGGTTAATCGTGATACCCAACCCTTTCATATCTCTAGGTATATTGATCTTTCCTTCCTTTATCTTCATCGCATTATAGCAAAGATCCTGTCCATCTTGCCAGATCCAATGAGTATCTGCTGCATTTACTTTTCCCGGTGCAGCAGCTGCAGTATGAGCTACCATTGCTAATGAAATATCAAAATGATTGTTTGAATGAACTCCCCAAGTCATACCAAAATCGTGGCACATCTGGCTAACTCTTACAGATCCAGACATCGTCCAAAAATGCGGATCTGCTAGTGGAATTGTCACAGACTGAAGTATTACAGAATGCTGCATTTGTCTCCAATCAGTAGCAACCATATTTGTCGCTGTAGGCAGACCAGTTTTTTTCCTGAATTCCGCCATTATTTCTCGTCCCGAATAACCTTCTTCAGCGCCGCACGGATCTTCTACATACGTAAGAATTCCATGCATACCTTCACAAACTTCTACCGCTTCTTCTAAGGACCATGCACCATTTGGATCAAGTGTAATACGAGCATCAGGGAATTCTTCTTTCAAAGCTTTAATCGCTTTAATCTCTTCTTTTCCCTCTAGAACTCCGCCCTTAAGTTTAAAATCTTTAAAACCGTATCGTTTGTAAGAAGCTTTTGCCAGTTCCACGACCGCTTCCGGGGTAAGCGCTTCTTTTCTGCGGAGTTTTTCCCATTCATCTGCAGGATTATTTTCATCGATATAAGGGAGATCAGTTTTATCTTTGTCTCCTACATAGAACAAATAGCCTAAAAATTCTACATCCTCACGTACTTGACCATCTCCTAATAGTGCAGCTACAGGAAGCTCTAAATACTGACCTAACAAGTCCAATAATGGAGTTTCAACTGCTGTCATAACATGTACTGTAGTTCTTAAATCAAAAGTTTGATTACCTCTGCCTCCTGCATCTAGATTTTCATACTTTTCTTTTATTTCACGAACTATATTCTTATAATCACCAATATTTCTTCCAATAACGATATCTTTGCAGTCTTCAAGCGTATTTCTAATTTTCTCCCCGCCAGGTACCTCTCCTAGACCTTCTTTACCCGTCTCATCAGTTAGTATTACAATATTTCGTGTAAAATAAGGTCCATGTGCACCGCTAAGATTTAGAAGCATGCTATCATATCCTGCTACTGGAAAGATTTCCATTTTAGTAATTTTTGGAGTTGTCATTATTTATCTCCTTTTACTACTGTTGTATTGTTGATTTTTTCATAGTATTTTACGATTGCAGAATGATCCTTTACATCTAATCCATCTGCTTTTAATGCTTGCATAATTTCCATAACGCTTGCAGTTAAAGGTAGTGCTGCATTAATTTCATGGGAAGTATCTAGTGCATTTTGAAGGTCTTTAATATGAAGACCTATTCTAAAACCGGGCTCATAGTTCCCTTCAATCATCATAGGAACTTTGGCATCCATAACAGTTGAGCCGGCAAGTCCTCCTCGAATTGCTTCATATACAAGTTCTGGGTCCACATCGGCTTTCTTCGCTAATATCATAGCTTCACTAACAGCGGCAATATTTAGGGCAACGATAACTTGATTTGCCAGTTTTGTAGTGTTTCCTGCTCCAACTTCCCCTACTCTTACTACAGATCCTGCCATAGTCATCATAAGATCATAATATTTATCGAAGACTTCTTGCTTTCCTCCAACCATAACGGAAATTGTACCATCTATAGCTTTCGGTTCTCCTCCAGATACTGGAGCGTCTAAAAACTCTACTCCTTGTACACTTAATTTAGCTGCAAATTCTTTGCTTGCTACAGGGTTAATAGAACTCATATCAATAACTGCTTTTCCTTCAGTTAACCCTTCTGCTAGCCCTCCAGGGCTGAATAATACTGTTTCAACTTGAGGAGAGTTAGGAAGCATAGTAATGACTACATCAGATTGTTCTGCAACTTCTCTGCTATTTTCTACACCAATAGCTCCTTCTCCTATCATCTCTTCAATAACTTCTTTTTCTAAAGTATAAACAACTAATTCATATCCGGCTTTTAAGATATTCTTTGCCATTGGTTTTCCCATTATTCCTAATCCTACAAATCCTACTTTCATATTTTCCTCCAAATTATAAGTTCATTTTATTAATTTTTCTATTATTGTTATGTGATTGGTGCAGGGTTAAACACCGCTAGCTGATTATATAATCTATAATGATCAGCACGAGTATCTTCGCCGCTAGCAACTTTTATAATATATTCAAAGAGTTCATTTCCTACTTCTTCTATAGTTTTACTGTGATCTGCTATTTCTCCTGCATTGATATCTATAAGATCTTTCCATTTTTTATAAAGCACATTATTGGATGCAACTTTTATAACCGGCACTTCTTTTAAATTATATGTTGTCCCTCTTCCTGTGGAGAATACCATTATGTTTATACCTGATGCCAGCTGTTGTGTCCCGCAGACAAAATCTGATGCAGGCGTAGCTGCAAAGGTTAAACCTTTCTTCCGAATTTGCTCTCCTGGCGAAAGAACATCCACAATTTCTGATGTACCTGATTTAGCAATCGAACCCATTGCCTTGTCAATAATTGTGGCAAGACCTCCCGCTTTGTTCCCCGGAGAAGGATTTGCCGCCCGATCTACTTCAGCTTGTTCTAAATAATTATCATACCATCTCATTTCCTGTATCATTTTTTCACGAATTGATTTATCACGTATCCTTTTTAGTAAAAGATGTACCCCATCACGAACTTCAGTGACTTCTGAAAATATAACAGATGCTCCTTGCTGGATGAATAAATCAGCTGCATATCCAATTGCAGGATTTGCCGTCATACCGGAAAATGCATCACTGCCTCCACATTGCAAACCTATCCGAAGTTCACTCACAGGAATTTTTTCTCTTTTCCTCTTATTCAATTTCTGTAATACCGCTTCCGACTTTTCCAAAAAGGCATCTAACATTTCTTCCATACCATGATAATCCTGCATAACGAGGATAGATTCAGCCTCTATGCCATTGAATGCATCTTCTGACTTGAACTTTTCACACCCAAGACATACTGCGATACCTCGACCGCCAAAATTTGGATTAAGCGCAATATTACTGATAGTCCGTTGTGGTATTTCTGAATTCTTTGCATTAATAGCCACTCCACAGCCATATAAATGATTTATAGCAGCTACACCGTCAACATTTTTATATTTAGGCAAAAGGTCTTTCTCTACTTTTTCAACTGCGATATTCACAAACCCTTCCGAACATTGTACAGTCGTATTGATCGCTAAAAGATTTCTAGTACCGACAGAACCATCTGGATTTCTATAACCGTAAAAATATCTCTCTTCTATTTTTTCAACATCTTTAAATCGATATTGGTCCTCAAATTCAGGAATATTGTTTTCATTGAGATGATCGATCTTATCTATATATATAGAATGCTCATCTACATATTGCCCTTTCTCTTTAGTTTCAGCTGCATATCCTATAATTTCTCCATATCTTATAATTGGACTGCCTTTTTTTACATCTTCAAGCAGAATTTTTTGACCAAATGGGATATCTTCTTGGACAGTTATTCTAATCTCCTCAAGGTGATCCCCTTCCTTTAGACCTTCTTCCTTGCTGGCTGTAGCTACATTATCTAAATGGTTAACCTTAATGATTCCTGACATAAACTACCCTCCTTATTTAAAGGAATATACTTGCTAAGACGACGGCGAGCAAACTCACTCCGGACCCAATAAAAGAAATCATAGTCTTTGCCCAGAACTGATCTTTAATATCTTTCAATCCATACAATCCATTGAATACCCAATAACCGCTATCATTAAAGTAACTAAATGCAACTCCACCTGCACAAGTAGACATTGCAGCTAAGATAGGTGACATTCCTAACTGTAGTACTAATGGTGCTGTTAATGTTGCTGCAGTTGTTAAAGCGACTGTTGCAGAACCTAATGCAATTCTCATTAAGGCTGCTATAATAAATGGAATAATAATAGGTGGAATTGGAGTATTAAGAATTGCTTGTCCTAATGCATCTCCAATGCCCGCTTCTCTTACTACATTTCCCAAAGCTCCACCGGCTCCAGTAATAAGCATAATCATACCGGTTGCTTTAATTCCTTCTTCCATAAAATCAAGCACTTCTTGTCTACTCATGTTTTTTCCTAATCCATAAGCCGATATTAATGTACCAATAATCAATGCTACGATTGGATGACCAAAAAAGTTTGCAAAGGGTATAGCTCCGCCTTCTAATCCTAAAAATCCTACGATAGAATTAATAAAAATCAGAATTAGCGGGACTACTACAGGTGCAAAGGATAACGCTGTAGAAGGAAGATTTTTATTCTTAAATAATACTTCGATATTTTCAATCGATTTAACGTATTCTTCTTTATAATCTGTTTTATAAAACTCTGTTCCTGTTTCATTTGGAATTAAATATAATTTTTTCCCAAGCCATTTGCAATAAATCATAGAAACAATAAATGTGGGTATAGTTGTCAAAATACCAGCAATAATCATCTGACCAATATCAATATTTAATATCCCAGCTACTGTTAATGGTCCTGGTGTAGGCGGTACAAAGACGTGAGTCAGTTGTAGTCCTGTTGCTAGAGCTAACCCTAATCCGATGACCGATTTCCCTGTTAATCTAGATAATGATTTTGCCAATGGAGTTAAAATAACAAGTCCTGAGTCAGAGAAGACAGGTATAGAAACTATGTATCCGGTTAATCCTAAAGCCCACTCTTCTTTTCCTTTTCCGACCATCTTAATCATACTAAAAGCCATTCTTTCTGCGGCACCCGATTTTTCCAAGATAACGCCCATCATAACGCCTAGCCCAATGATAATACCCGTACTTCTCAATGTGTTTCCAAACCCATCTGTAATAGCTGTCATAACACCATCTACAGACATTCCGCCGATTATTCCTGTGATCATACTTGCAATTATTAATGCTATAAATGTATGAACTTTTGTTTTCATCGATAAAACAATAAGTACAATGATCCCTATTGCCAATCCTAATAACATTTGTGTACTACTTACACTTGCAATTGTTGCATCCATATTATCCCTCCAAATATTTTTTTGATAATGTTTTCCTTTTCTACAATATACATAGAATTTACTTTGTGATAACATTTTATTAGAACAACGCTTCTAAAACTATAGTACAAAAAACATATTTTAAAACGATAAACTAATTAATTTTGTTATAGGAGACATTAAATTATATGAAAATCAATAAATATGCTGCACAATCAATTGTTGACAGCATGAAAGAGATAATCAATTATGATATCAATTTCATAGATAATAACGGAGTAATATTAGCCTCAACAGATGAACATCGTATTGGACAAGAACACTATGGGGCAAAAATCTGCATCCATAATAAGGAGGATCTCTTTATTTATTCCGATGATCTATATAAAGGTTCTAAAAAGGGAATTAATATGTTGCTGTACTTTGAGAATGAAATTATTGGTGTAATAGGAATTACAGGAGAACCTGATGTTATAGATAAATACGGCCGAATTATAAAAAAAATGAGCGAGATTCTTATCTATGAAGATTGGTACAAGACCAATAAAATGAAAATGAAAGAAAATGTCAGAATCTCAATCGAAGGATTACTTTTAGATAATAAATCTGCAGGACCTAGCCTTTATCCAGAAAATGACATTTCTGAGAAATATATTATTACTATAATTTGGGAAAAAGATAGTATCGATTCAGCTCGTCTAGATAAAGTTTATAATAAAATCATGAGTCTAATTAATATTGATAACAATAATTATATAGCTCAATTTTATAACGAAATTGTTGTCATTATCTCTGCTATCAATGAAGATGAATTGTCATATCTCGTCCATAAAATTTATGAAACTATTAAAGTCTATGGTACATTTTCTATTGGAGTTGGTTCATCCTACAGAAATGAGATAGATTTAAAAAAATCTTATGATGAATCAAAAGCCTCTTTAAAATGGAACTCTATCTCTAGCAGCAGCACTTCTATTGCATTTTATGAAAATCTAGATTTAGGTCTTCTATTTAATAATACTACTAAGACAGATATAAAAATCTATATAAATTCTATAACCAAAAACATACCTGAGAAAGACATAGCATTATATCTTGAACTTATCCAATCTTATTCTAAACACAATGGAAAAATCAAGGAAATAGGGGAAGAGTTGTATATTCATAAAAATACAGTGCAGTACAGATTAAATCGCCTGTATGAGATTACTGGGTATAATCCAAGAAATATCACAGATTTTGTAAAATTATATTTAGCTTTTTCCATGATGGAATTAGATGATTAACCGTTTTATATTCATTACTGATATTGAAGTAAAAAAAAAGCACCCCTAAGAATGCTTTTCATTATACTACTGCTATACGTATAAAATAGAGAATTAATAAATGCAGCGGATAAAA
>CAZQRO010000083.1:0-8998 GCA_964595785.1 uncultured Eubacterium sp. | reverse complement strand
AGAATGTAACAAGTGGTGATTACCAGAAATATTATGCAGAGATGTATAAGTAGAATAAAAATGTTTAGAATCAGGCAGACCGGCTCTGAACAATTATAAATAAAAACATCGAGTTGTCGTTAAAGAAAGGTTTATAATGAGTGAATTTGTTATAGCCCAGGTTGGAGCATTTGATTTTGAAAACTATGGGGACATATTATTTCCGTATGTATTCGAAAATAATATCAAAAGGTATATTGATATTAAAGAAGTTGTATTATTTGCACCGACACATGGGATTATGCCGTTTTCAAAAGAACGACAGGTATATTCGGTAACTGAATTAGAAAAGATACATAAAGATAAAAATTTCGATGCTATAATTGTGGGTGGAGGAGACTTAGCACATTTTAGAAAAATTCTGGTTTCCCTCCCGGCATTATCAGATAAACCGGTTCTGTATGATGTTCTGTATATGTGGATTATTCCATGCATCATTGCATGGAAATATGACATTACGTTAATATGGAATTCTCCAGGTGTTCCAATCAGAATTACAAAGCCAGAGGAAAAAGTAATGGAGCAGTTACTAACTGCAGTTAAATACATCTCCGTAAGGGACGAACTATCTAAAAATAATATGGGCGTTGTATCAGAACATTTAAATGTCAGAGTAGTTCCTGATACAGTTTTGTCCATATGCGAATTAATCAGTAAAGAAGAATTAGAAAAAATATTTAAAACCACTTCGGTGTATACTGAAGATAGATATATTGTATTTCATGCAAACAGAACATTTTCAGATGAAGATATAGAAAAATGTGCAGCAGCATTATTAGAGATTAAGAAAAAGTATGAATATAAAATTATTCTGATGCCAATAGGATATGCGTTAGATGATATGCAGACACTTAGCAAGATAGAAAGTATTGCACCGGAAGAATTTATTCTTGTAGAAGATAAATTATCCCAGTTTGAAATGTTGTCGGTAATTGCAAATGCAAACTGCTATATCGGTGCAAGTCTTCATGGATGCATTACGGCGACTGCATATGATGTGAAAAATATTGTATACAGTTATAACAATTATAATAAAATCGAAGGTTTTCTTAAATTAATCGGAAAAACTGATGTAATAATATACAAGGCAGAAGAGTTAAATGAAAAGTTTGATGAAGTAATGAAAAGCAATCTTCCGGACATAGCGAAAGCGCTGTCAGATATTGACAGTCATTTTAAGAGTATAGCTGAAATTATTGCAGACCGGGATAAAGATAGTAAAAATGAAACGAATAAGAAAATAGAGCCGGTAGAGTTTGCTGAGTATATATATGCAAATTCTCAGAATGAAATAGAATTAGACAGATATATAAATGAGACAGAGCTTAAAGATAAACATATATCTAATTTGAATGGGATAATAAACGAAAAAAATATGGAAATTCACAGTCTGCATCAGAAAATCAATGATAAGACAGGAATTATAGCAGATAAGGATGTACATATTAATAATATAACAAGTGCGTTAGAAAATTCAGCCAGCCGGATTAAAGAGTTAGAATCAGAATTAGAGAAGGTTAGCAGCAATTATGCACAAATACTAAATTCCAAATCATGGAAAGCGACAGAGCCGCTAAGACGGATGTCAAAAAAAATCAAGGGAAACAGGAGGTAAAATAAATGAAAGGTATTATTTTAGCAGGAGGTTCAGGTACACGCCTTTACCCATTAACAAAAGCAGTATCAAAACAGATTATGCCGGTATATGATAAACCAATGATTTATTATCCGTTATCAACATTAATGCTTGCAGGAATCAGAGAGGTATTAATTATTTCTACTCCTAGAGATTTACCTGTATTTGAGGAATTATTCGGAACAGGTGAGCAGTTGGGAATGAGATTTGAATATGCAGTGCAGGAAGTTCCACGCGGACTTGCAGACGCATTTATAATTGGCGAGAAATTTATAGGTGATGATAATGTTGCATTAGTTCTTGGAGACAACATTTTCTATGGACAGAGTTTTTCAAAAGTGCTTAAAAATGCAGTATTGAGAGAAAAAGGAGCAACAATTTTTGGATATTATGTAAAAGACCCGAGAGAATATGGTGTTGTAGAATTTGATGAAAACGGAAAAGCTTTATCTATTGAAGAAAAACCATCTAATCCAAAGTCAAATTATGCTGTACCGGGACTTTATTTTTACGATAATGATGTAGTAGAAATAGCTAAGAATGTTAAACCTTCAGCAAGAGGTGAAATTGAGATTACATCTATCAATAATGAATATTTAAGAAGAGGCTCGCTTATGGTTGAAACTTTAGGCCGTGGATTTGCATGGCTTGATACAGGTAATCATGATATGCTGTTAGATGCGGCAGATTTCGTGGCAGCATTCCAGAAGAGACAAGGCTTATATATTTCATGCATAGAAGAGATTGCATACAAGAGAGGCTTTATTGATAAAGAGCAGTTATTAAAACTTGCCGAGCCTTTAATGAAGACTGCTTATGGTCAGTATCTTGTAGATGTAGTAAATGGTTTATAGAAAAGAGGAAAAAAACAATGGGAAAAATTACAGTTGAAACATGTGACATAGAAGGATTAAAGGTTATAACACCGGCAGTATTCGGTGATGAGAGAGGATATTTCATGGAGACTTATAATTATAATGATTATAAGGAAGCAGGAATTCCACAGGAATTTGTCCAGGATAATCAGTCGAGTTCTAAGAAAGGTGTGTTAAGAGGACTTCATTTTCAGATTAATTTTCCACAGGACAAGCTTGTAAGAGTTGTAAGTGGTGAAGTATTTGATGTTGCAGTAGACTTAAGACCGGATTCAGAAACATATGGAAAGTGGTTTGGTGTTGTGCTTTCAGCAGAGAACAAAAAACAGTTTTTTATTCCTAAGAATTTTGCACATGGGTTCATTGTATTATCGGATTCAGCAGAATTTGCATATAAGTGTACAGATTTTTATCATCCAAATGATGAAGGCGGACTTAAATGGGATGACCCTGAAATTGGAGTAGAATGGATAATGCCTGAAGGAATGAAAAAGGAAGATTTAACAATTTCTGATAAAGATCATAAATGGAGTGGAATAAAATCATATGAGCCAGCATCTAAATAATCTTAAAAAGTTTACACCACTATTGGGTGAACTTGTTTCAAGAGACATAAAGACAAAATACAGAAGATCAATACTTGGAGTATTATGGACACTTCTTAATCCGTTATTAATGATGATAGTATTGTCTATAGTATTTTCAAATCTGTTTAAATTTGATATAGCAAATTTTCCGGTATATTTATTATGCGGACAGGTAATTTTCAACTTTTTTAATGATGCAACTAACAGTGCTATGTCATCAATTATCGTAAATGCATCATTGATTAGAAAAATGTATATTCCAAAATATTTATTTACAATTTCTAAGATTTTATCAAGTGTAATAAATATTATGGCTTCTTTCTGTGCTTTGATAGTAGTTATGGTTTGTATGAGAGTTGAATTACATGTTACAATACTATTAGCCATTATACCGATAGTACTTATAATTATTCTATCTACCGGTATGGGGCTTATTCTTGCAGCATTTGCGGTTAAATTCAGGGATATTTTACATTTATACAGTGTATTTACAACGGTGTTAATGTATTTAACACCTGTTATTTATCCAATGACAATTTTGTCTGGAGTAGTATATAAGATTGTGAGACTTAACCCTATTACAAATATTTTGGAGATGTTTAGAGATGTTGTAATGTATAATACATTTCCAAATATCAAGATAACTGTTGGTGCTGTTGTACCAAGTATAATTTTGCTTTTAATAGGTATTTATACTTTCTACAAGAGACAGGATTCCTTTATAATGGATATTTAAGTTGGAGGCATATATGGATGAGAATGTAATTGAAGTAAATGACGTCTCGATGTGTTTTAATCTATCAAGAGAAAAAGTTGATAATTTAAAAGAATATATCATTAAGGCAGTAAAAGGACAGATTAAATATGATGAGTTCTGGGCTCTAAAAGATATAAGCTTTAATGTTAAGCGCGGAGATTCAGTTGGTCTGGTAGGATTTAACGGATGTGGCAAAAGTACTCTGCTAAAAGTAATAGCAGGTGTATTAAAGCCTACTAAAGGTTCTGTTATGGTTAAAGGGAAAATTGCTCCGCTTATTGAGTTAGGAGCTGGTTTTGACATGGATTTAACCGCTAATGAGAATGTATACTTAAACGGTGCAATTCTTGGATATTCCAGAAAAGATATGGAAAAATATTATGAAGACATTGTGGAATTTTCGGAACTGCATGAATTCATGGATGTACCGGTCAAGAATTTTTCGTCAGGAATGCTCGCAAGACTGGCATTTGCCATTGCGACGATTGGTACACCTGATATACTTATTGTAGACGAAGTGCTTGCGGTTGGTGATTATAGATTTCAGGAAAAATGTGAAAAGCGTATACAGAACATGATTGACAAAAACACAACGATTCTTTTTGTTTCACATAGTATCGGGCAGGTGGAAATGTTATGTAATAGAGCGGTTTGGCTGAATAAAGGTGAAGTAAAAATGATTGGTGATGTGCAGGAAATTTGTAATTGTTACAAATCATAAAGATTGTCAGATGTCTAGAGCCGGTCTTTAAAATTTAGAAAATAAAAGGAATGTATATAATGAAGAAAATACGTTTTATAATAATTGTAATAATTTTGTTAGTGTTTAATACACTGTATTCGTTTGTTACAAAAGAAGAAAAAACATATAATGCCAATATATCAAGCGGTGCATATGCAAATATTGGCGGAATGACAAATGATTCTGTAATAGTTCAGAGTTTTCATTGCAGTTACAATAATTTGTCTGAATTGTCGTTAAGATTTGCAACATTTGGCAGAGTAAATGCAGGAAAAATCACATATGTAATCAGCAATGAAAAAAACGGTGAGGAAGTTGCAAAAGGTACTCTTGATACAGGTAAAATCACTAATAATGAATTTAATAGTATTAAATTCGGCAGGATAAAAGATTCTAAGAATAAAGATTTTGTTTTAACTATGACCATATCCGGAGTAGTGGGAGAAGATGTGGTAACAATATATAGTACAGAATCTTCAAAAAAAGCAGGAAGTCTTATTATCAATGGTGAAAAACAGGAAGGTACTGCGTTGGTTCTAAATGCAGTTTGTAAAAAGGTTTTTGATGTTGAAACATTTATAGTTTTAGTATGCTTTGAAATATATATTTTCTTTTTCTTAAAATTATTATATAAATATCTTGCATAACGTTAGGAGAAACAAATGAAGATTAAATATCATATAGATAATGTTGATTACAAGGTTATCGATAATAAAAGTTATATTGTAATTTATGGCTGGTTCTTTGCAATTGATGGTGGTAATTATGGAATAACTGTAAAAGTTAATGGAAATAATTATGATATGGAATGTAATTCAAAGAAACGTTCAGATGTAGTAAAAGCCAATAAAAAATATAATTTACCTGAGAATATTGGATTTGAAACAAAGATTTGCGTTGAAACTGATAAGGTTGAAAAACTCAGTATGGAAATTGGCAATGGCAGTGAAAGCAAGAAAGTTCTTGAACTTAACAGGCTGCGCATTAAGAAAATGATTTCAATATACAAAAATACTGTTCATCATATTGTATATAGTATTGATAACAGAATTGCAAATAAGTACTATGTTACTCTATCAGGCTGGGCATTAAATCTTTTTTCTGATAAGCCGGTTTCAATATCGGTATATGATGATGAAGATAATGAGATTAATTCTAATTTGACAAGAATTGAACGAAAAGATGTAGTCAAAAGTATTGTAAAGAACGGCAAAGACATCATGTGTGGATTTAATCTTTCATTTAAATATGATATAAAGAAAAAGTATAGAATAGTGTTCAAATGTTCTAAAACACAAGTTGTAAGAAAGATTAATGTTAAGAGAATAATCAGAGAAACTGTTGCACAGGAAAGAAAATCCATAAGTATATTCAGTGTTTTTAAACGCCTTTCTGTCAAAAGAGTATTAAAAGGAATAAAGGTTTTAATAAAAGAAGGGCCTTTGGCATTTTATGAAAAACTCAATCTTAATATTAAGGCAAATAACCAACTGCTATATCAGGAATGGATTGAAAAAAATTTAGTTACCGAGGAAGAACTTAAGGAACAGGAATCACATATTTTTGAATACAATCCACTTATAAGTATTGTTATTCCTTTATATGAAACAGACCATGGATTCTTAATACAGCTTATTGATTCCATATTAAACCAGTCATATAAAAATCTTGAAATCTGTTTTGCAGATGGAAGCCCTACAGATGAACTTAAGAGATTTATGGATATAAAGTACCCAAATGAATCCAAGATAAAATATAAAAAGTTAAAAGATAATATTGGAATTTCAGAAAACACAAATGAAGCAATAGAAATGGCAGAAGGAGATTTTATTATGTTCTCTGACCATGATGATGTACTTTGTCTTGATGCTTTGTATGAAATGGTGTATGCAATTAATGAGGACAGAGAGATTGAAGCTGTTTATACGGATGAAGATAAGACGAATTTTGAAAATTCTAAGTATTTTGAGCCACATTTCAAACCGGATTTTAACATTGACCTGCTTACATCAGTAAATTATATATGCCATATTTTTATGGTGAAAAAGGAACTTGCAGAGAAAGTAGGTTATCTTAATGGTGAATATAATGGCGCACAGGATTATGACTTTGTATTCAGATGTTGTGAACAGGCGAAAAAGATTTATCATGTTCCTAAGATTCTGTATCACTGGAGGTGTCATGAGAAATCTACAGCAGCTAATCCAGCAAGTAAAATGTATGCATTTGAGGCAGGAAAACATGCAATTGAAGCACATTATAAGAGAATGGGAATCGATGCAGAGGTTGAGATTACTAAGAATCTCGGATTATACAGAAGCATAATGAAAGTAAAAGGTACTCCGATGGTGTCCATAATCATACCGAATAAAGACCATACAGATGACCTTGATGTGTGCATACAGTCGATTTTAGACAAATCAACATACAAGAATTATGAGATAATTATTATAGAAAACAACAGTGAATTAAAGGAAACATTTGATTATTATAAGAATATTCAGAAGAACAAGAAGTGCAGGGTTATATACTGGAAGAGTGATTTCAATTACTCAGCAATTAATAATTTCGGAGCAGAAGAGTCAAAGGGTGATTACCTTATTCTTCTTAATAATGATACTGAAATTATTGCAGAGAACTGGATTGAAGAAATGTTGGGATATTGCCAGAGAGAAGATGTGGGAATAGTCGGTGCAAGATTATATTATCCTGATGATACTATTCAGCATGCAGGTGTTATTCTGGGATTTGGAGGTATAGCAGGACATGCTGCAATCGGGCAGAGCAGGTTTGAATTAGGATATATGGCAAGGGCAATTACAGTTCAGGATATGAGTGCTGTTACTGCTGCATGTATGATGATTGACAAAAAAATCTTTGATGAAGTCGGTGGTTTTGACGAAACATTTAAAGTAGCATTTAATGATGTGGATTTGTGTATGAAGGTAAGAAGTAAGAATTATCTTATTGTATACAATCCATACGTTGAACTATATCATTACGAATCAAAATCACGAGGATATGAAGACACACCTGAAAAAGTTGAACGTTTTAATAGTGAAATTAAGAGATTTCAGGATAAGTGGTCTGGAGAACTTGAAGCAGGGGATCCATTCTATAATAAGAATTTGTCACTTAACAAAGCAGATTATTCTCTGCGTGAAGAGGAAGAAGATTAATGAAAGTATCGGTGGTAATACCAAATTACAATGGAATAAATTTTATTGAAATATGTCTTGATTCATTAAGGAAGCAAAACTATAAGGATTTTGAGACAATAGTAATTGACAATTGTTCAGAAGACGGAAGTGATAAGTTAATCGAAGAAAAGTATGAAGAGATTCGCCTTGTACGAATGGATAAGAATTACGGTTTTAGCATAGCTGTTAATAAAGGAATAAAACTATCGGAAACAGAATTTGTGCTTTTACTTAATAATGACACAGAAGTGCATAAGGATTTTGTAGGTGAATTAGTTAAATGTATTGAAAAATCAGAAGATATTTTTTCATGCAGCAGCAAAATGATTAGTTTTAAAGACAGAGGCATCATGGACGATGCAGGGGATTTGTATGCAATATGCGGATGGGCATTTCAGCGAGGTATCGGACAAAAAATCAATAACTATACCAAAGAGCATGACGTATTTGCTTCATGTGCAGGTGCAGCAATTTACAGACGAAAGATTTTTGACGAAATTGGAATGTTTGATGTAAGACATTTTGCATATCTTGAAGATATTGATGTGGGTTACAGGGCAAGAATTAATGGTTACAGAAATGTATATTGTCCAAAAGCAATTGTCTATCATATGGGAAGTGCTACAAGCGGTTCAAGATACAATCCATTTAAAGTAAAATTGTCGGCAAGAAATAATATTTATCTCATATATAAGAACACACCGGTCTGGCAGTTCATTATAAATTTCCCTTTTCTGCTGGCGGGATTTGGTATGAAACTGCTGATATTTAAGAAGATGGGATTTGGAAAAGATTATATAGAAGGTCTTAAGGAAGGCATTCGTACCTGTTATAAATGTAAGAAAGTGGAATATAAAGAAGAAAACCTGAAAAATTATATTAAGATTGAAAAAGAGATGCTATTAAGTTTCATAATTTATGCCCATGACTATATAAAACGCAGAATTTAGTATTTAATGTTGAAAATTAATTTTTTATGTGGTATAAAGAATAAGATTAAAATATAAATCGATAATTAGTATATAAAATAATAATTCTAATTGTCTTAATGTATATTGTGATAATGAGCGAGATTGTCATATATAAATGGCAAATCGGAATGGAGGAAAAGATGAGAACTTATTTAGTAACAGGCGGAGCAGGATTTATCGGCTCAAATTAT
>CAZQRO010000082.1:0-9156 GCA_964595785.1 uncultured Eubacterium sp. | reverse complement strand
ATAACTTGTAAGCCAGTGAATAGCAGGAAAATGTCTTGCGTAAGCAAGGGATTTATCAAGTCCCCAGAAACATCTTACAAATCGTTTGGTATTCTGTGTAACAGGTTCAGAGAAGTCACCACCCTGCGGTGAAACAGCACCGATAATGGAAACGGAACCTTCTGAACAGTTTAAATTCTGCACATAACCGGCTCTTTCATAGAATGCTGAAAGACGGCTGGCAAGATATGCAGGAAAACCTTCTTCAGCCGGCATTTCCTCAAGACGTCCTGATAATTCACGAAGAGCTTCAGCCCAACGTGAAGTTGAGTCAGCCATAATAGCTACATGATATCCCATATCCCTGTAATATTCTGCAAGGGTAATACCGGTATAAATGCTGGCTTCACGAGCGGCAACCGGCATGTTAGATGTATTTGCAATAAGTGTGGTTCTGTCCATAAGCGGATTACCTGACTTAGGGTCAACTAACTTCGAGAAATCTTCAAGAACCTGTGTCATTTCATTTCCACGTTCACCACATCCGATATATACGATAATATCTGCATCAGACCATTTTGCAATCTGGTGCTGTGTCATTGTTTTACCTGTACCGAATCCTCCCGGTATTGAGGCTGTACCGCCTTTTGCAATAGGGAAAAGAGTATCAAGAATACGTTGTCCGGTTATAAGTGGTCTTGTAGATGGAAAACGCTTACTAATAGGTCTTGGAATACGAATAGGCCATTTTTGTGTCATTGTCAGATTAAGTTCAGTACCATTTTTCAGAGTAATAGTTACAATTGTGTCATTAATTGTGTAATCACCATCTGGTACAACACTTTTAACAACACCTGAAACATATGGGGGAACCATGCATTTATGGACAATGGCAGATGTCTCAGGAACTTCTGCTATAATGGTGCCTCCCTGAACCTCGTCTCCCTTAGCCACTGTAAGATGGGCAGACCATTTTTTATCTCCATCGAGGGAATCTATACTGATACCTCTGGAAATGTATATTCCTGATTTATCTGCAATATCTCTTAATGGACGTTCAATACCATCAAAAATATTATTAATAATACCCGGGGCAAGAGTTACGAAAATGGCACTTCCTGTGGAATATACAAGGTCTCCGGGCTTAAGACCTGAGGTTTCTTCATATACCTGGATTGTGGTAAGAGCAGAAGTAAGACTGATAACTTCACCCACTAATTTCTCATTCCCTACATGAACCATCTCACCCATTTTAAATGGAGTCCGGCCCTTTATGTAAATGACCGGACCATTTATACCATATATTTTACCTGTTATTTCATTATTCATGGAGCAACCTCCTAAAATGTAATAGTGTAGTCTGATTTGATTTCATTTATCTTATAATTAAATGAGTTATCCACAAGAATGTTTCTGGAAGGAATAATTGCTCTCATTCCCCTGCCAAAAGAGTATTCACTTATGGAAATGACTACACCCGTTTTTGATTCTAAATAATCTTTTATATCAGCATCAAGGGGGTCTATATATATAGTTAACTCCTCAGATGACGATATTTCAGCTGATGCACATATTTCATTAATAAGCAGATTTTTGTAATCTTCTGTCTGAAAATAATCCTCTAGCATTTGTTGTACTTCGTTAAAAAGTAATTCTTTTAAATCATCTTTTTTGTGAGTGAGTTTTCTTCTGATATGCTGCTGCTGCATAGAAAAATCTTTACTGTACTCACGACGAATACTTTCAATGCTTGTTTTTTCCTGAACCTGATATTTTTTAACAGCATCATCTTTGTGATTTTCAAACTGAATATCAAGTCCCTCTTTGTATTCTGCTACCAGGCTCGCTTTTTTTAGCATGGCAGAGTTCATGGATACTTCCATGAAATGTTGTAACTTATCGTTAATATTCATATTGCCTCGCATTTCCGCCACTGATAAATTAGTATGTGGCTAAAACTTTACTAAAGCTTAAGACCAATAGCTTCACTGACATAAGATGTAATAAAATCGCTTCGCCTGCCGCTGCCATGTCTGTCAGGAATCTCCACAAGAAGTGGCTGTTTCCTGTTAAGCTTAATATCATCAATAATTTCAGGAAATTCAAAACTTAATTTCTCGGTTATAAGTATAATACCGATATCCTTATCAGATAGAGTATTATTTAAGGCATCTCTTAATTCATTTTTTTCATGTACGACTACGCCTTCTATGCCTGCGAGCCTTAATCCCGTTTGGGTATCAACGTTGTCACTTATCAAAAATATTTTCATTTAGCACCTACTCCTTTCGGGAAGTATGCAGTGTTACATCAATTGTTCAAAATAAGTTCTGAATAATTATATTTTACTTAATATCATGAATGAAATAATAAGTCCATAAAGGGCAACACCTTCTGCAAGACCTACGAAGATAAGAGATTTACCAAGAATACTCTGGTCTTCGCTGATTGCACCAAGAGCTGCACTTGCTGCACTGGCAACGGCGATACCACCACCGATACAAGACAGACCTGTAACTAAAGCGGCAGCCAGGTAACCAAGCCCTGTTGCAATACCACCTGAAGAAGCGGCAGCAGCTGTTTCGGCAGCGGATACATTTCCTGTGAACATTGCTATTTGTGAGATAATAAGAACTCCGAAAAATGTAATGACATTGATAGCGAGACTCTTTTTATAGTGGCCTCTGCTCTTTTCTCCAATGGCATATGCTCCAAATGGAATGATTATACTAAGAATAAGTGCGATTGCTAAAGTGATTTTAACTGCTAACATAATTTAGTCCTCCTTAAATTTGTGTAGAATTATGCTGAAAAAAGGTTCAGCGTTTATTTAGATTTTTCAGTAGAAAAACTACTTACATGTTTAAATGGCTTGAATTCGCGGCCGTTTCCGCTGTAATAACGGCTGAACATCTCATAATATTCAAGACGTAATACCTGAATACCGACTATAAGTCCTTCAAGTCCCATAACGAATAAATTGCCAAGCACAATTACAATCCAGTTCGGTGAACCGCTTTCAGCATCAGCAAGCATAAGTACAACGGACATCATAGATGCATGGCTGACAGCAAAAGCACCGATACGGATAAATGAAAGTGTATTTGAAAAATAACTCAATAATACTTCAAATAATTCAAAGAAAGTCTGTGTAATAAACATTCCCACACTTGTTTTTTCTTCAGGTTTTCTCTTTGTAATAAGTCTTGTAAGCGGCTCTTTTAATGCTATGAGAATAAGTGGAACACCAAACATTATTGCAAGGATTATTCCTGCGGGTGCTTTTTTTCCTGCCATCAAGAGTGCAATTACAGCTACAATTGAGCCATAGAACACAAGACCTGATAAAGCATTTGTATCGAAAAGTGCATTTTCAACATCTTTGCTTTTAACTGCATTTATTATATGAAAAATCATTGTAAAGAGAATAAGAAACATACCAAAACCAATTGCGACAACGAAAACAGTATTTAATCTTCCTATAAAAGGTACACTTGACATTTTGTCTACCGGCTTTAACCAGACCGCATCAATTACATCTTCAAATCCAAATACACTTCCGAACATGAATCCAAAGAAAGTTGAAAAAATTCCACAGGAGCCTATGATTGCTGCCAAATCCATTTTCTTAAAGTGGTATAAAAGGAATCCTGCGACTACCAGACAAAGTCCCTGCCCCACGTCGCCAAACATTGCACCGAATATTAACGAGTATGTGAGAGCAACAAATATGGTAGGGTCTAATTCATTATATGCGGGAAGGCCGTACATTTTAATATACATTTCAAAAGGTTTAAAAATCTTAGGATTTTTAAGCTTGGTAGGAGGAGTCTTATCTCTCTTGCCTGTGCGGTCTTCTATAATACAAACAACATTATCATCTGATTTGATTTCATTTACAAATTTATCAGAATCATTTTCTGTCATCCAGCCACAGATAATATAAAAAATTTCACCGTCATTATTTGTATGGGTTGCCATTTTTCTTACATCAAAATTCTCATAAGCAGTTTTGATTTTCTCATATGATGTAAAAAGAGCATTCTTTTCTTTAATGACTTTTGATTTAATCTGTTCGTTAAGACTTTCGATTTTAGTAGTTAAATCCTCAATATGTGCCGTCAAATCTTCACACGCTTCTTCAGGGGTTCCATGAGCTACATCAGGGATAAATGTCCTCTCAAAATGCATTGAGGTATAGGTTGCATCAATTTTATCCGCTTCGTCTATAGGAACGAAGTACACCCCCCACACATACTCATCATCGGTCATGCACTTTTCAAATACGGAATTATCATTACTAAACATATAAGATTCTAATTTATCGTAATAACCTATTGGAATACGACCAAATCTGAACTTAATATGTTTTAATTGTAGAATGCTGCTTATATCATAATGTAAATCAACGAAAGGATTAATTTTATCAAAACTGTCCTGAGCATTTTTCCTGAGATTTTCCAATTCGTTTATTTTATCTCGCAGTTTATGGATTTTACGACTAGTCTTTGTAATCATATTTCCCGCGGATTCAACATTGAGATTATCAAGATACTGGGCGTTTTTTAAATCAATATATGAAATTAATTCTTTTCCTTTTGCAATAAGTTCCTTATAAGGATTAGCTTCTAAATATGGAGAAACATAATTAGATGACTGCAATTCCAACATGGAATTCTCAAGGTGTATTTCATATTTGGATAAATATTGATTAATAACTCTGTCTATATCATCATTGGGACCGGTGATGCTGACAAATTTCATCTTTTCAATCAATTACTTCACCTCCAAGTTATACAGTATATTATTTATTTCTGCTGGTGATAAGGAATACCTTACACATTCAGTCAGCGAAATTAGTTTAGAAATTTCCTGTTGCTTTCTGTATAGATATGTATCTACACAGGCAAGGGAATAAGGGTTGTTTTTAAATGATGTGGAATGAATCTTATCTAAGAGATATTTATATAGTAATTCAAATGAATCATCTCCTGAATTAAGGTTAAACATTTTGCTGTAATAGAATGTTTTTTTAAATATTTCATTCATTGCATTAGCATTCTCAGATTCGACAAGTTCTTTTATCTGTGACTTTTTAAGTTTGTAATTAACAGGTACAAGCATAGCATATATATCAGCAGCTGTAATATTATAGAAACTCTTACTTCTGTAAATCCATTGAAGATTAAGCAGGTCTATTTTATAGCCGTATGTCTGGGTAATGACTTTATAATCAGTTCCGTTAAGATATTTGCCGCGGCTGTTCCACATTGTTTCAAAATATAATAAATCAAGTGAAAGTTCATAGTCAAAAAGAGAAGCAGTACCAAGGTTATGAACTCTGTTCAAAGGGGCAAAATATTTTGTGCCTTTGAGGGTCTGTATACATTCCTCTATGGAAGTAGTCTTTGAAATGGAATCTATGTCTAATTCAGAAAATCTTTCAAAATATGGCCTAATAATTGACAAATCCATTAGAACAGCTTGTTTATCTGTTAATTCGCGAAATATCTGTTTCAATATATGTGTTTCATATCGCATAAAATACAACTCTAAATATTTGCGTTGCTTAACAGAAGCAAAATTATACAGTTTGCCAAAATCCCGATACATAGAAAGCAATAAGTAGCGTTCAAGGTCTCCACGATGTAAGCCGTTAACATCAACCTTACTAAAAATATCCTTATATGAATTAAGATTCCCTATAAAATTGACCACTTCAGTAACGGAGGATAAATTTGAAAGTTCCACATACATGGAATTGGTAATGAGATTACTTTCCATTGCGCGCACCTTAGTGGTAAGCCCACTGTAAGCTAGTAAATTACTCATTAAATCACTCCTTTATCAGTTCGGCAAATATATGCTGAGCCATTTCTGTGTGATTTGCATTAAATGCAGTCTCTAATTTCTGCAAATCTTTTTCTGTATTTGTACGCATTTGCTTAAGAATTTTATCATTGTCTGCCTGAAGTTTTACTTTAAATTCTTCTAAATGCCTTTTTGTATCTTCTTCAAGCTTTCCATCAAAGTCTAAAGTCTTCTGATTCATTTCTTTTGCATAGTTCTCTTTCTCTACATCAGCAGATGTAATTATGCTTTCAGAAGCATTGTCTATCTTGGATAATTCGGAAATAACCTGTTCAACCTGATATTCCATTGTATAATCACACTCCTTTGAAAATCTGATTACATACATAATACTCCTTTTTTCTTAAAAGTCTATTAAAATTTTTAAGAAAATGCTTTTTTTTTAGTACAATATAATGTATTCTTTACTAAGGTAATGTCGGGGCAAATATATATTTATGATAGTATTCATCAGATTGAACATAATATATGCTGTTTGCCTTAATATCATCTGGTATAAGTAATAAATATTTATAATATATGTAATTTTAGGTAAATATATGTAGTTTTAAATTAAGAAAGAAAGCAGGTAGTGCAGATTGAGATTAAGAAATGTGACAGGCTCAAGAGAAGCCATAGCAGACAGTGAATTTACGGTAAATGATTTCAGAGAATATAAAGGCAGATGGAATGAAATATTTGGAAATGATAACCCGATTAGAATAGAAATAGGTATGGGAAAGGGCAAATTTATAACGGAATTAGCACTTAATAATCCCGGCATTAATTACATAGGAATTGAGAAGTATTCAAGTGTTCTTATTCGCGCCATTGAGAAGAGAAAAGAGTTAGAAATTAATAATCTTATATATATAAGAATGGATGCAGTTGAAATATGTGATGCATTTGAAAAAGGTGAAGTAGACAGAATATATCTGAATTTCTCAGACCCATGGCCAAAGGACAGACATGCAAAGAGACGTCTTACATCAAGACAGTTTTTTGAACGATATGACCGGATTCTTAAGGAAGAAGGAATTGTCGAATTCAAAACAGACAATAGACAGTTATTTGACTTTTCATTAGAAGAAATACCGGAGACAAAATTTAAGACAGACGATTATACATTTGACCTCCATGCAGATAAGGAGAAACCGATTTATACGGGGAATGTAACCACTGAATACGAAGAGAAATTCGTGGAACTGGGAAATCCAATATGTAAATTAACTGCTTCAAGAAAAAAGACATCTTAAAATTCATGTGTCAAAAAAGAAGTAATGCAATACTATATGAATAAGGATACAGTTGGAGGTTTTCATATGCGCAAATGTTCAAGATGCAGATTAGTATGTAAGACAAGATGTTTTGATGGAAGATGGTTCAACCGCTGCTGTTGTAATATGAAGAGATCTTTTGATGAAATTTATAAGATGTTTAATCCGAAATGAATTCGGTATGTTATCCGAAAATATTAAAGAATTGCTTATGTATGATAAATGGGAGCCACTATGCTAATTTAGTATAGTGGCTCCCATATTATATAAAGATATATTTAATTAATTGATGTGTTTTATAATATATGTTTATTTACTGTCTAATTTAAAGTATTTGGCAATTTTTGTATCGACTACATTTTTAGTAACGGCTTCTTCAACACGTCCGATAACTTTTCCATCTTTTATAAATAGAAGAGTTGGAATGGAAAGAACTCTGTAATCTAATGCAATGGTTGGATTCTCGTCAATATTAATTTTGCCGACTATAATATCATTTTTGTATGATTTTTCAATCTGGTTCACTACAGGAGCCATCATCTTACAAGGCATACACCAGTCTGCATAGAAATCTACAATTACGGGCTTATCCGATTTTATTACATTTTCTTCAAAATTATCTTTATTAAAAATTTTCATTGTGTAAATCCTTTCCTATCTATATTATTTTGTATTTCAAATTGCATAGGTTAAATTTTAAAGTGTACTTTATTTAATTTCCATTTCTTCCTGAGAGATATTTTTTTCGACCAGTTTCTTATTAATGGCACGGTCAATTAAAAAGGCAATTACAGCTACACAGGGAACACCCAGAAACATTCCGATTGGCCCGGCCAGCCAGCCACCGATAGTTATTGCAAATATTATCCATACAGGGCGAAGACCTGTACTCTCACCCAATATTTTCGGCCCGAGATACAGACCATCAAACTGTTGAAGGGCAAGTATAAGAATACCAAAAACTAAAGCATATTTCCAACTGACAGTTAAAAGAATCAGCACGCCCGGAATCGCACCAATAAAAGGTCCAAAGTAAGGAATCATATTAGTAATACCAACGATTACACTGATAAGCATTGAGTATTTTAGTCCGAGAATGTTCATAAACAGAAAACACATAAATCCAATAATCGTAGAATCAATGGTTTTGCCGACAATAAAATTACCGAATATCTTATTACATTCACCTAAGGTCGCTGAAATTTTATCAGCATGTGTTTTTTTGAAAGATACATATATAATCTTCCGGCAATTCGTAAGAAGACGATTCTTATCAATGAGCATATAGCATGAAACCATGATTGCTATAATAATATTCAATGCCCAGGAAATGACTGAGACTGAAGTGTTGTAAAGTAGTGGAAGAATAGTATCTAATGACCCTTTTACAAAATTAATAATATTAGAACTGTTATCTTTAACTACGGTAGTAATATATTCGATGTCCCATGTAGGGTGCTTAACGCTCATTTCATCTAAAAATTTCACCAGTTTATCATATGAACCCTGTACGCCTTCGTAGATATTTCTTAAACTGGAATATACTTCAGGAACAATAACGGATATACATAATGAAATAATTCCTAAAACAATAATGTACGAAAAGAGAATAGACAGCACTTTACGAAGCTTTTCCTTTTTAAGATGCAATATCCTTTCAAAGAGTTTCTTATCTAGCAGTTTAACCAGAGGGTTCATTAAGTAGGCAATAAATAAACCTATAAGAAATGGCGAAAGCACTCGTAGTATACGATGCATGGTGTGTAGTGTAGAAGCCCAGTTCCAGATGAGTTTTAACAAAACAGCAGAAATGGTAACAGTTATGATTACATATATACAAATGTTGTAATATTTTTTATTTTTTTCAAATTTGTGTTCATCCATATTAATCTCCATTCCGAAGCATTCATTACTATAAATTATAAATAATAAACTACATTTAAGAGTATAACATAGATGTGAAAAGTTGCAAAACAATTTATAGAAATTTAAGGGAATATTCCAAGCACAAAAAAAGCACCTGCCCCGGAACTCCTAAGTTTCCAAAACT
>CAZQRO010000081.1:0-9183 GCA_964595785.1 uncultured Eubacterium sp. | reverse complement strand
TTCTAAGAGCTGAGTTAGGCTTTTTAGGAGTAGCTGTTTTAACTGCTGTACAAACACCTCTCTTCTGTGGAGAAGCTGTATCTGTAGCTTTTTTCTGTAATGAGTTGTAACCTTTTAAAAGAGCTGGTGCAGTTGACATCTTTTCAGCTGTCTGTCTTCCTTTTCTTACTAACTGGTTAAATGTAGGCATTATTTTCACCTCCTGATTAGAATATTGTTTATAGATTTTATCTATGCCTAAGCCTTTAGACAAGGCTAAAGCGTACACTTTGAGCATAGTGCTCCCATATGCACGCTTTTTCATTATATATTTGTAATTTTATAATGTCAAGTCAATTTTTAATCTTTTTTTGTATATTTAATTATCATAAATGCAATTGCAAATGCTGACACAGCGATAATAATCAGAATCTTTATTTTTTCACCATCACTTTTTTCACTTTTAATCTCCGAAGGCGTCGCTGTATCACTGCCCACATTTTCTGTTACATACTGTCCACTATTCTTTTTTACAAATATATTCGCAGACTGGTTCGCCTGTGAGCCTGTAGCATCTTTAAGATAATATGTTATAGTATATGTTCCTTCTTTTTTCAAATCATAACTTCCCATAATAATAATACTTCTTGTTATATCATTGCCGCATATGTCATACCCCTTGACATTTTGAAGGAAATCCACTTCATCTCCCTCAACTACTTCAATATCCTTAACGCCTTCAATTCTTGCTTGATTATTCTTCCACGGATTATTTTCATCATTATCGGTTGGGTCCCAATTAGTAAACTTACTATTGCTGTTTAATTTAATAGTATCCGGTTTTCCTAATGGTCCATCTGAATTTTCATCATTATAAAGAATAATTTCATTTCCTGCGCTGCAATTTTCATATAACCATTTTGCGTCGGCTGTGCATACCCATATATTTTGTGTCGAATTATTTTCACCTATACCGTTAAATTTTTCCATATCAAGAGTATCTTTACTCTGTGCTAAATAAGGTGAAGAACAAATTGCAATATCTGTATCAAATTCCACCGCATATTGGGAAAACGTTCCATCCTTCATCTGTTTCCATTCACTTGCTCCTGTTACAGAATACGATATTTCCTCTGTCAGCGCATTTTCAAAAACAGAACATGCCATTGCTTTTACAGGCAGTTCATATTCGCTAGAACTGTTCTTCTCATAAATAGTTATACAATTCTTAGTCATATTTACCTTAATCTGATAACCGCCTTCTTCTGCATACACGTTATTCCCATTACTGCCGGACTTTAACAATATAAACATACACAATATGACTAATAAAAAGATTCTTTTATTTTTCATTGTACATCACTTCGCTTTCAATAATAAATATGGTTAATCATATCATTTTATTGTGCCACTTGTCTAGTACAACGTTTTTTTACTACCATTCCGATTGAGATTAGTGCTAAGAAAAACAGCATTTGTATTCCCATGCACTTAAATAATTCGCTTAAATTATCTTTAATACCGCTGTTAAGCATTTTCGTAATACATTTATTAGCCCTTATATACCAGTACACCGGAAGAAATGTTGATATTTTAACCACACTGTCACTTAAGAACTCAGCCGGCACAAATGCACCTGAAATAAAACTACATCCAAGGGCTATCGTATTAACTACTGCGCCTCTTCCACCTTTTGACCTTACAAGGACACTTACCACAAAACCAACTGCCGCTGCAACCATCGACAGACATAGCATATTTACAAACCTTATCAAATTTACTTTATCCAAAATATCGCTTCTAAACATACCAATATACATGATTATATTTATAGCCATAACAATTAACATATAGAACAGACTGTAACAAATCAATACAAGATTTTTCTTAAAATTACTTACCGGTGATACCATAACTCTGTCAGAAATACTTTTTTCGAAGAATATTGACAAAATCTCTGCAACACCCCAGATTATACATGCCAGTATTACATATGAACCGAAATCAAAGCAGGTCTGCATCAGATTATCGTCATCACTATTCTTATTTTCCTTATTTAATACCACATTTACTGAATTGCTCATACTTTCATTAGTTCTTTTTACAATGCTTTCTATTTCTTCATTGCTTCCATACTGTTTGTTATAAGTTTTGAATGTGGATATATACTGATTAATCAGATTCTCGGCAAATACAGCGCTATAGGCATCAGGAACTTTTTTACTCTCAAGTTTTACATCCTTGCCCTCTAACAAATCTTTCTCATAACCTTCTGGAATTATTACAATGTATTCCGCAACTCTTTCAAATAATGCGTCTTCCATACCCTGCTCTGTCTCAATTATATCTACCACATCCATATTGTCACTTAGATATTTCTCTAATCCGTCAGATAATCCACTATTATCTCTGTCAATAACTGCAAGGTATATGTTTTCATTTACATAACCTTTTTCTTCATCATTGTTTCCTATCTGCATATTCAGAACAGCTATTCCAAGAAATATTCCAAGGTAAAGTGCAAGAGATGGTATTCTTGTCTTAAATATTTTTAAAAATGATTTAAAATACATTAAATTAGCTCCTTTCCTTTAATAAATTTCTTTCCTGCATGTTTATTATGCTTACTGTTCCAATGATAAAAAGCGCTGTCATTATAATCAGTATAAATATATTTTCATAATATTTTCCTAAATCCGTGTAATAATAAAGTTTATAATAGCTCTCCGTCACAAGATTAACCGGATTAATTCTTCCTATTAATGGTGCGTGCTGTTCTACAACATATTTAACCTTATTGCTCATCATTCCTGCTAAAAATGAACAAATCATTGATATGCCCATAACCATATTATTCTTAAAATTAAGGTCCTTCTTAGTAATTGAACCAAAGAAATAGCCAAAACTAAGTCCCATAGTTCCCCCCACAATTGCCGTAAGAATTATTAATCCATACCTGTCTCCAAAATTGACGCCAAGCGCAAATCGTATAAACGCCAGCACTGCTAACACGATTACATCATTCATCAACATATCCACAATAAAGAAACTTAAAAGCTGCTTTAATTTGCTAATTGGTGCAACCGAATTTCTTTCGGCAATTGACGACTGGTTAGTCTGCAAATATCTCATTGCCACACATCCCGTAGTTGCTCCATACATACATGCCATACCGAGAATTGAATAGAAAAACTGCACTGCTGTGTCAGGTTCATTTCTTCTATTACTAATGTCTTTAATATATTCTGTGGAATCATTCATTATTTCAGAAATATTATCCGGAATAACCCCACCATTTTCAGTCATTATAGCAGTAATGACACTTTCCTTCTGTTTAGCAATGTCAAAAAATTTTTTAACTATAGTCTGCGACATACCATTTTCTTTCATTATTACATTACATTCACCATCGAAATATACATAAGCAGATACTTTATCTTCTTCTAACATTTTCTCTGCTTCGGCTTTCGATACATAGTCAGTTATAAATAACTTATTATCTGTAACACTTTCTTCTGAGCTTGTTGAAACTGCCGAAATTATCTCCGACATAACTATTTCTTTACCATATCCCTCATCATCTGCTACTGCTATATGAACAGCCTCAAAAGTTTCACCTTTAGTGATATCACTTAATGCTGCATAGAACAATACAGATAATATTATCGGAAACAGCAGAATCCAGAAAATACTTTCTTTCGAGCGTAACTGGCATAAAAACCTATATTTCATCATGCTGCTAAACATTATCTCTCAGCTCCTTACCTGTAATTTCCAAAAATACATCGTTTAAACTTGGTTCCTTAGATGTTAATTTTCTTATCTTCACATCATTTTCCTGTATGTAACCTACGATTGTATTAAGGCTGTGCCTGCCCTTTTTAGAAATTATTCTTAATTCATTTCCCTTAACAACACAATCCTTAATGTTCCTATTCTCTTTTATTTTTTCAACCAGACCATTAGGAATTTCCGATAATACAACTTCAATAGTTTCTTCCACGCCTATCATATCCTTAATCTCTTCTTTTGTTCCTCTTGCAATTATTTTACCTTTATCCATTATAGCTATTTTAGTACAAATCTGTTCTATCTCATCCATATAATGTGATGTATAGAGAACAGTCGCTCCATTCTTATTCAGTTTCTCGATTCCTTCAAGAATATTATTACGGCTCTGCGGGTCAACAGCAACCGTTGGTTCATCCATAATAATGAACTTAGGTTTATGAGCGATACCACATGCAATATTTAGTCTTCTAAGCAATCCACCCGATAACTTCTTCGGTCTGAATTTTCTAAATTCCTGTATTCCGACAAACTCCATTGCATCCTCCACATATCTGCTGCAAAGTTTCTTATCTTTAATATACAGACTGCAAAAATACCTGATATTTTCCTCTACACTAAGTTCGTCAAATACAGCGACATCCTGAAGTACAATTCCGATATCTTTTTTTATGTCATACGCTCTTGCACTCATATCTTTTCCAAATATCTTAATATTTCCCCTACTGTAATCAATCAGCGACAGCAGGCAGCTGATAGTAGTTGTTTTGCCCGAACCGTTTGGACCTAGAAGTCCAAACACTTCTCCTTCTTCGATTTTTAAATCAATTCTGTCTACTGCTGTTAAATCTCCATATTCCTTTAATAAACCTTCTATTTCAACTACGGATTTCATATACATACATCTCCTTCTGATAAATTTTCGTAACTGTTCAAATCCACTCAAAAAATCTACGTTTTTTCTGTTCAACTCTGAACAGTTATATTATATAAAATCAACTCTGTTTTTTATAGTGACTTTTGAAATAAATGTGTATGACATTTGTCACATTTACTATTTTCGCAATTTATAGTATTATTGTAAGTATTAGGAGCAGATAAGTATTATTTTGTGCCGGCAGTCAAATGCTTTGTCAGAAGGCAGGAATGGAGATTTTAATGGAACGTATCATTGATTATATAATATTGTTTTTTTGTTCAGTTATTCTGATGCTTTCCACCGTATCAGATTCAAATGCCATTATTCCCATATGTCTTGCAGTAAGTCTGACATGTTTTTCAATTTACTTTGACAACTTTGTAATTAACCTTCTGATTTATCTTACATTTTGCATATTATCATTGGTTATTCCTTTACTTATGTTCTTTTCACCACTTATCTTATACAAGTTCTTTAACCGGGCTTATATGTATATTTGCCTTATTTATGCAGGTGTATTTTATTTGAATTATTCCGACATAAATATAGTACAGCTTTGTATTATTCTATTCCTTATTTTTGTTTCATATTTATTAAAATACAGAACTGATAAGTACCTTGATGAAAAAGAACGTTTTCAGAAAATCAGAGAAAATCTAAAAGACTACAATACAAAACTTAATTTTAAAAATCATGAGTTATTAGAAAAGCAGGATTATGAAGTCACAAACGCAACATTGAACGAACGAAACCGTATTGCCAGAGAAATCCATGACTCTGTAGGACATATTCTATCCAGCTCTATTTTGCAGATTGCAGCTCTGACTTCCATTACTAAAGACGAGACTACCAAAAATTATCTTCTAAACATTAACAAAACTCTGACAGACGGGATGAACAGTATCCGCTCAAGTATTCACAATATTCATGAAGATTCCATAGATTTGAACCTGAAAATAAAAGAATTAGTTGACGGGTTTGATTTCTGTGCGATAAACTACACATATGATATTGAAGATGATTTTTCTGCCAAGGCAAAATATACAATTATATTTATTGTAAAAGAGTCTCTGACTAATATAATCAAGCACTCTAATGCCACTTCTGTTACACTTTCCATAAGCCAGAATCCTTCTTTTTATAAAATAGACATTCAGGATAACGGAACTAATATTAGTAATCAATCACTAAAGAGAGGGCATGGAATGGGTACAATAAGTATTTATGACAGAATTTCTGCATTAAACGGTACTGTTAATATAACTAAGAGTAATGGTTACAGGATTTATATGACTTTTCCGGTTGAAAGGAATGTATAGTGTGAATCAACCTTAAGAATCAGACACGAAAACATTTTAATTTTTTCAGTGCTAATGTATACACAATATGAAACTTATAGACCAGATTACCAGAAAGGAACTATTATACTATGGGAAAACAATTTAACCTTATTATTGCTGATGATGACAATCTAGTTTGTTCAGCCCTTAATTTAATTATCAATTCCAGTGATAATATTAATGTCATTGCTACCGGTAATAATGGTCATGAAGCTGTGGATTTATTTAGGAAACATAGTCCTGATATTATGCTTATGGATATACGAATGGGAGAATTTACGGGTTTAGATGCTGCCGAGGAAATATTTAAAATCAACAGGGATGCAAAAATACTTTTCCTCACAACTTTTGCCGATGAAGAATACATTGCCAGAGCATTAAACCTTGGTGCAAAAGGCTATCTGCTAAAACAGAATTTTGATAGTATTGTTCCTTCAATTATTGCAGTAATGAATGGTCAAAGAGTATTCGGTGATGAAATCATAAGCAAACTTCCTAATGTCTATTCTATTTCTTCACCTGATTTTGCTGATTATGGATTAACTGAACGTGAAACAGAAGTTATTACAAAAATCGCAGAAGGACTAAGTAATAAAGAAATTTCTGAAATTCTCTTCCTAGGTGAAGGTACTGTAAGGAATTATATAAGTGTAATACTCGAAAAACTTAACCTTAGAGACAGAACCCAGATTGCCATTTTCTATTATAAAAATATATAAGTATATATATTTGACCCCAACATCAACCTATATGCAAAAAAATCGGAGCATTTAAACTCCGATTTTCTTTTATATTAATTTTCAATTACTTTTTATTCTGTTACTTCTACAGTTTCATCTTCCGAAACTGTGATTTCTTCTGAATCTTCTGAAAGCATTATCTCTTCGTCTTCTGAAATTAATATTTCGCCGTTCTCTGAAATTGCTGCCTCCTCAAATTCTTCTGAAACATTGATTTCGCTCATATCAGTGTCAAGCTTTACTGTTCTGTATCTCTTCATACCTGTACCTGCCGGTATAAGTTTACCAATGATAACATTTTCCTTAAGTCCGATAAGCGGGTCTTCCTTGCCATTTATAGCGGCTTCTGTAAGAACTTTTGTTGTCTCCTGGAATGAAGCTGCTGATAAGAATGAGTTAGTAGCAAGCGATGCCTTTGTAATACCAAGCATTACCTGTTTACCATCTGCCGGTTCTTTTCCTTCTGCAATAAGCTGCTCGTTAATTTCATTGAAATCTAATACGTCAACTTGTGCGCCCGGAAGGAAAGCACTGTCACCATTTGCCTCTATTCTAATCTTCTTAAGCATCTGTCTTACAATTACTTCAATATGTTTATCATTAATTTCAACACCCTGAAGTCTGTAAACTCTCTGAACCTCTCTTATCATGTAATCCTGTACGGCACGAACACCTTTGATTCTTAAGATATCATGTGGATTAACACTACCTTCTGTAAGTTCATCACCTGCTTCAAGAATAACACCATCCTGAATACGGGCTTTAATTCTTGAACCATAAGGAATCAAATATGCCTTTTGTTCTCCGATTTCTTCGTTAGTAATGATAATTTCACGTTTCTTCTTTGTATCTCTTACTTCAACCTTACCACCAAATTCTGCAATTATTGCAAGACCTTTTGGTTTTCTGGCTTCAAATAATTCCTCGACACGAGGAAGACCCTGTGTAATATCTCCACCGGCAACACCACCTGTATGGAACGTTCTCATTGTAAGCTGTGTACCAGGTTCACCAATAGATTGGGCTGCAATAATACCTACTGCTTCACCAACCTGTACTGCCTGACCTGTAGCCATGTTAGCACCATAACATTTAGCACATACACCAATATGGCATTTACATGTTAATATAGTACGAATTTTAACTGATTCTTTTCCTGTTGCTATAATCTTAGCAGCACGCTTTGGAGTAATCATATGATTCTTCTTAACAATAACATTACCTTGCGCATCTTCAATAGTTTCTGCGGAGTAACGTCCTGTAATTCTCTCTTCAAGACCTTCTGTAATTTCAGCGCCTTCCTGGAATCCTGTGATTTCCATAAATGGAATCTCTTTTCCTTCACAACAGTCAACTTCACGAATAATTAAATCCTGTGATACATCAACAAGACGTCTTGTCAAGTATCCTGAATCGGCTGTACGAAGAGCTGTATCTGAAAGACCTTTTCTGGCACCATGGGCAGAAATGAAATATTCCAAAACATCAAGACCTTCACGGAAGTTAGATGTGATTGGTAACTCAATTGTTCTACCTGTTGTATCTGCCATCAAACCACGCATACCTGCTAACTGTTTAATCTGTTTATCAGAACCACGGGCTCCTGAATCGGCCATCATATAGATATTATTATAATCATCAAGACCTGCCATCAGAGCTTTCTGAATCTTATCATCGGTTATCTGCCACGTCTTAATTACTTCTTTATATCTTTCTTCGTCTGTAATGAAACCACGACGATAATTCTTAGTAATCTTTTCAACTGTTTCTTCTGCTTCTTTAAGAAGCGGAGCTTTTTCCTTAGGAATTGTCATATCGGAAATTGAAACTGTCATGGCTGCTCTTGTAGAGTACTTGTAACCCATAGCCTTAATATCATCAAGTACTTCAGCTGTTTTTGTAGCACCATGAATATTAATAACTTTTTCAAGAATTCCCTTTAATTCCTTTTTCTTAACAAGATAGTCAACCTCAAGTTTAAGATAATCTTCTTTTGATTCTCTCTTGGTTAATCCCAAATCCTGTGGAAGAATCTCATTAAAGATACATCTTCCAAGTGTTGTGTTAATAATACCTGTAACTTCTTCTCCCTCAGGAGTTGTTCTTGTCACTCTGATAAATATCTTAGCATGAAGTGTTATTGCGCCATTTTCATACGCAAGTATTGCTTCATTAATGCTCTTAAATATCTTACCTTCTCCCTTAGCGCCAGGTCTCTCCTGTGTTAAGTAGTAGATACCAAGTACCATATCCTGTGAAGGAACAGCAACAGGACCACCGTCTGAAGGTTTCAATAAGTTATTAGGAGAGAGTAATAAGAATCGGCACTCTGCCTGTGCTTCCACTGACAATGGAAGATGGACAGCCATCTGGTCACCATCAAAATCGGCATTGAACGCTGTACAAACAAGCGGAT
>CAZQRO010000080.1:8086-9305 GCA_964595785.1 uncultured Eubacterium sp. | reverse complement strand
AGGAAAAGAAGTTAAAAAATAACGAAATGCATTAAAACAGCTGTGAATAGTAACATAAAATCATATAAATTGCAATATTCTATTTGAAATTTTACAAAAAAGTGGTATAATGAATTTTGCAAAATTTATCGGGGCGTAGCACAGTTTGGTAGTGCGCTGCGTTCGGGACGCAGAGGTCGTGGGTTCGAATCCCGTCGCCCCGATTAAAGTTTTCCTTGTACTTAAAGGATTTTCAAAATTATGACCATATCCGATTTTGGCCTGTCTAGTCATTTTTCTAACACTTTATTTTCCAAAGATACTATCCATTGTATTAGATGTTTCAACTAATCTCTTTTTATTAATCTTTGCATACACCTCTAATCCATCCTGTACCTTTGTTTCTGCAAATGCCTGTATTGATATGACGCATACCAGCAATAATATCATTACACAAAAAACACTTGCCATTTTTTTAATTTTCATAACAAATTTTCTTATTAACATTACTAATAATATAATTATTATAAATGTTAAAAAGTGAATATAGGTTTCAAAGTATATTATAACCGCATACATATCACTATTATTAGATTCTGCACTACTAATAACTTATCTGAATTTAAAGTATTTATAAAACTATTAATTGATATTGTTTTTTTTCCTTAAAATACTCACTCCAAGAATTAAACTTATTAATACCTTACCTAAATATGCGCTAAAAAATAATACTACATCAATTATATATGGCCCCATATCAGACATAGTATTTGTCTTCCATTCATTAACATTCATATCCAATATCCACTGCATTGTTATTGTAAAATAACTTATGCAACTAAAAATTATAGCTACCACAAGTAATCTTTTTTGATTTCTTGTGTACTGTTGAAAATAAATATTATACAAAATATATCCTATAACTTCAGCTATAAAATATGAAATATCAATTTCTTGAATGACATATCCCGTTTTAATAAACACATCAATTGGAAAAATCGTTAGAAACATTGCCAAAAAAATCATTTTTTTCATTCTAATTCCTCCTAAATTTAATTGACTTTAATTAATACAAAACACCTTTTCTCCTTCTATTATGTCTTCGCTTTGGATTATTGGTATATCAGTAGAAATGCAAAAAGCAGGTCTAACTGCATTTTCACTGATTCCTGCAATAGTATTTATCCCCCCCATTCCTATACTTCCATTATAAGAAATTCCCATAATTGTATTACCACCC
>CAZQRO010000080.1:0-7986 GCA_964595785.1 uncultured Eubacterium sp. | reverse complement strand
ATAATACTATAACATCCCAAATATTTGATTGCTGTATCCCAGGTATCATGCTTTGCGTCCTTATGTTTCCATAAGTTTGCCAATTTCAATATTATTACATATTTCATAATTAAAATCAATGCATAATATTTATTTATTGAACGGCGAATGGATTTTTTGCCCTGATAAACTAAGCTTTTCATCTGAATACAATTCAGTAAAACTTTCAGTACCTACTCCCTGGAACCGGTATCCTAATAATAAGGCACTTAGTAATTCAATCAAATATGGCACTTATCATATGCATATAAAGCTTCCGGATTCAGGTTCTTACTCTATGGTTACTACATTTATTTCCAGTGCCCACCAACTCTATATTAATGGAGAACTATATGGTTCCTCCGGAAAAGTCAGTTCAAATTCCAAAGATGAATACAGCAACTGGAAGACTCAGCTTATTGACTTTCAAACTGATACTTCCGAAATTGATATTGATATAGTTGTGTCTAACTTTACATGTCAGAAAAGCGGAATTGTTAATAATATATATTTTGGCAGTTCTGACTCTCTGTCTCATTTTTATACTTTACAAATACTTAAAGTCTGCATAATTTGTGGACTATTTCTTGGCATTGGCTTCTTTTTGCTAATTTTAAGTTATTGCACCAAAAGAAAGACAGCATGTATTTCTCTAAGCTTTTATTGTTTTGCAACTTTACTCTTATATTTAATCATATATTTTGGTGTGCTGCCAACAGCGATTTCTAATATGCATACAACAACTACCATTAAACTTGAATTTATAGCTTACTGTATTCAGTTAATCTGCATATATAGATTTGTTAACAGTATCTACTCTAAAGATAAATCCTTTAAAATATCCCTTTTTATACGAATTTTTAATATATTATACCTGCTTTTTACAGTATTTTGTCCCGGCAGATATGCATCACTTGCGGGAAATGTATATATTACTGCTATTTTTATTAATATTCCCTATATTATTTTTGTGCTGCTGAAAGCATTGCAGCTAAAACGTCAGCATGCTCTTATTTCACTTATTGGTATTGTTATTCTTATAAGTGGCAGCATTCATGATATTATTTGTTCATATACGACCTATTCCATTAATAACTATCTCGTTCCAAATACATATATAGTCGCTGCAATGATATTTACGCTATGCCAGATAAATTCATTAATACTTGATATTTATCAGTCATATAATGATTCGCTTTCAAAAAATCAGATGGAAATAGCTTTTCTTCAGGCTCAGATTTCTCCACACTTTATATTCAATTCTCTGAACAATGTCCGCTGCTTAATGGATACGGATATAACTGCTGCAAAGAAACTGCTGCTTGATTTTTGTGACTTTCTTCGAATAAAACATAAATTTGATTTTAGGAACGACAACCTTTATACACTGTCTGAAGAAATTGACTTTTTAAAATCATATACGGATATTCAAAATGTAAGGTTAAATAATATGATTAATCTTATCATTGAAATTAAGACTGAAGATATGAAATATCTTATTCCGCCACTAATTATTCAGCCTTTAATTGAGAATTCAATCGTACATGGTTTTAACTCTAAGCAATTAACAATTACGGTTTCAATTACATCTGACAAAAATTACTTATACTTTACTATTAGCGATAACGGCAAAGGAATGAACATTAAACTGATTAATTCTCCTAATATGACTGAAAGTCACTCCGGTATCGGTGTAAATAACATAAAATACAGACTTAGCAAATTATATGGTCAGACTCTTACAATAGAAAGTACTTTAAATATAGGTACAACAATCTGTTTTAAAATGCAAAAGGAGGAATCAAAACATGAATTATGTAGTTATTGACGATGAAATTAACGCAGTTAATTATTTGATAAACAAGCTTTCTTCTTATGAAGATATGAATATGGCAGCATCATTTACAAATGCCTGTGATGGTCTTTCTTATCTTTTGAAAAATCCCTGCGATATTCTTTTTCTGGATATTGAAATGCCTAATATTAACGGCATCTATATAGCAGAGCAGATATATTCTTTATATCCTGACACAAAAATCTGCTTTATTTCTGCTTATGACGGTTATGCAATTAAAGCCTTTGAACTATGTGCCATAGATTACATTCTAAAGCCATACTCCGACGAACGATTAAGAAAATGCATAGAAAAAATCTGTATTTCTAACTCTGCGGTTCCGCAATATAAAGAATTAGATTCGCATATATCTTACAGTCTTGATATTATCTGTGGCTTTAATGACGAAGATATTTCGCTAATTAATTATAATGAAATCTATTATTTTGAAACTATAAACGGAAATGTATTTATTCATACTGAAAAAAAGGTATATCAGGGTAATAAATCCCTTACATTTTATGAAAAAAAGTTAGAAAAACATCTGTTTTTTAAAACTCATAAATGTTACGTTGTTAATCTTTCTAAAGCTGACCACTTTAGTCCCAGAATCAATTATACCTATGATATGTATTTTAAGGAAATCAAAGACAGGGTACCGGTCAGTCGAAGTAAAGTAAAAGAACTAAAACAGTTCTTTACATAAAAAATATTATATATAAAAGGATTTTTAAACTATGGAAAACTATATTCACTTAAACCAACTAAAAGCAGGAGATTTAATGATATTTACCGCCCCTGATTCTCCACTGTCACAGTTAATTGCCAAACTCACTCATTCTACCGTAAGTCACGCAGGCATTGCAGACTATAATCCTGTATATGTATTAAACGAGCAGGAGGAGGGCGCCGTAAGGAGTATTTTAAATCCTCCAAATGAACGCTCCATCTATATCAGGCGTCTTCATAGCTGCCCCGACACTGGCAAAGTTGCTGATATTGCTCTTAAATATGTTGATGAAAAACTGCCATATCCAATGACTAACCTGATATTTGTCGGTATCTATATTCTTACTGAAGATATTTTACCTGATTCAGAACTATCTAAACTGATAAGCACTCTTGTTAAATATATCAACTATAAACTAATTAAATATATTAATGCAAAGAAAGATCCTAACGTTACGCCTATGGTATGCTCTCAATTTGCTTTGCACTGTTATGATAAAGCTGCTAAAGAATATGGACGTGAATATCTGATTAAATTTAACAAAAAGGATAATTCCTCTAAAAGCATTATTAATCAAGTAAAAAATTATGAAATACCTGTTAATTTTACTCCTAACTATAATATTAATGCCGATATGGAATTCAATCTCACAGAATCCGATTTTAATAATCTATGCAGTCAGATTATCCGTAAAATTGATGACAAAAATACTATTTCTGATAATAATGATGATGATATATCAAATAGCGTTATATCAAGTGATTTTGTCTCTTCCATACTTACATTTGCTCATTTGCTTAACGGCAGGAAAAATAGTACCGCAAAGGATTTACTTAATAATATCATAGATATGCGTGAAACATTCACTACTCCTGCTGATTTACTTATGAATACCACAAATGTTGATGATGTAGGTATCCTGCTGTACACTCAGGAAGAATTAGATTCTTACAGAGATAAATAAATATAAAGCAACACCTTTTAACGCCCTAAGATTAACAGATATATACCGCAGGTTCACATTTTAACATGAACCTGGGGCATATCTGAATCAATTACGCACTATATATTACTATTCAAATATCAATATACTAATGTATTACCAGTAGTCAACATTATACTTTCACTTGAATCAGCTGCAATCGGTCGAAAAAATATTTAATGGATATTATCCTTTTGCTTGCGCTCTTCTATCATTTTAACAAACCATTCAACAATAGCAGGGTCTTGATGTGAGAAGAAAGAACTCTCTGTTTTGTCTAAGTCCGCGATTGCCACCATATCCTCATCCGACAAAACAAAATCAAATACATTGAAATTTTCTTTCATTCGCTCAATATGCGTTGACTTTGGAATAACAACAACTTTTCGCTGAATGTTCCATCGAAGCATAACCTATGCTGATGTCTTTCCACATTTTTCTCCAATTTGTGTTATTACAGGATTATTAAATGTTCCTCCACGACCTTCTCAAAATGGTGCCCATGCTTCTAATTGAATCTCATACTTATCAGCCCATTTTTTTAAACTCTTTTGCTGATTGAAGATATATGTTTCCATCTGATTAACCATAGGTTTCGTTTGATTAAATACCGAAAAATCAACCATACGCTCTTCATAGAAGTTTGAAATACCGATTGCACGAATCTTTCCCTCATTATACAGCTCCTCCAATGCTTTCCACGCACCATAAGCATCAGAAAAAGGTTGGTGAAGCAGCACCAAGTCCAGATATTTAATCTGAAGTTTACGCATAGACTCTAACACAGAAGACTTTGCCTGCTCGTAGCCATAATGCTCAATCCAAACCTTTGTAGCAAGAAAAATATCTTCTCTTTCTACACCGGATTTAATGATTGCAGAACCAACCTCCTCCTCATTGAAATAAGATTGTGCAGTATCGATGTGTCGGTATCCAACCTTCAGCGCATCAAGTACACACCTCTCACATTCTTCTTTTTTAACCTGATAAACACCATATCCTAAAATTTGCATTTCTACACCATTTAACAATTTTACATATTCCATTAGTTAGTCTCCTTGTATCCATTTTTCGATATCTTTTTTTGATTGTTGAACACTGCCGCCATGTACCGCAAGTCCGCTCTTCACATTCGCAGTCGGACACAATTGTTTTATATCACTTATACTGCTGCCCATTCCGCTTCCCTCATGAGTACAGAATGGTATAATTGTTTTACTACTGAAATCATAATGCTCTAGAAAAGTAAACACCGCCATTGGCAGAGTACCCCAGTAATTTGGAAAACCAAGATAAATCACATCGTATCCATCAATACTTTTTAGATAAGTCTTAAGCTGCAGACGAACACTTCGCTTTTGATCAGACTGTGCCTATGCAATGCACTCATTATAATTCTTAGAGTAAGCCTGCACCTGTTCAATCTTGAACAAATCCCCACCTGTCAACTTTGAGATAATGCCTGACATAACTTCAGTATTTCCAACTTTCAATGTTTTTATCATACCACTTACATAGTTTTCATCTGCTCTTGAATAAAAAGCAATCAGTGTATTCGACATTTTAATCCTCATTTCTGCGCTGCCTTTGCGCTTAAGCAACTTTGTGACAAGCAACGCAGCAAATCATCTGTATATTTCACCCACAGCCATTATGAAACAGATGAATGCTCTTGAAACCCATCTTAATCTGAAGTTGATAGAACGCACTCCATCAGGCGTACATTTAACACCTGCCGGAGAAATTATCTATCATAACGCAAAGTTTATGATAGACTATTCAAAGAAATCAATTGCATCTAAAAGTCATATTGATATAAAAGATTTATATGGTGAAACACTGATGATGGTCAGCCGCGGAGATTCCGGTGTAAATGATTTTCTGCGAAATGATTTAGAAAAACATCACCCCAAAATTAATATAGAAGATACTCCTCTGTTTTACGACTTATCCGTATTTAACCGCTGTGCAGAAACGGGAAATGTTTTGCTTACCATTGAATGCTGGCGTGATGTTCACCCCGGACTTATTTCCATTCCCGTCGACTGGGATTACAGTATTCCTTATGGTTTACTCTACAGCATGAATGCACCTGATGATGTACTAAGATTTGTAAAGACGGCAGAGAATATAACTCATACAATTTGAATAAAACACAATAGCACCCTGCATACATGCAAGACATTGTATATCTCTATTCCGCTTTATATCGTTACTTCCGTTCCATTTCATTATCTTTTGGTTTTAATGTCCAATGATTTTTTTCTTGAATATTAATTAATCCTATGATAATATTTATACATTGATGTAAAGGTAAACATTTTTTAGATGGAGGATGAAGAGTTATGAATAACGAGAAGAACGATGAAGAAGAATTTCTAATTAATTTTGATGATGATGTGGTAGATTTGACAGATACTAACAGAAAATTCCCTAATAATCCGTATATCAACAACAGCGCACCATATGATTCATATGATAATTCTGCTAGCGCTTATAATGCATATAATGGTCGGGATGATAATGACCCTTATGGAGTATACAACCCAAACCATGACCTCACAGTTTCTGCACGTACAGCATACGGCTCGTCATACAGCGGTGTGAATGAAAAAGGTGAACGTTTTACTTTTAAATTAATGCTGGTTGCTATGGCAGTTTCCTTCTTATATGTGATGTTTCTGGCATTTAGTAAATATGAGACAATATATATTTATAGTTATATTGGTTCTGTTGTCAGTTTAATCTGTGAACTTGGTTTTGTAGTAGATTCTGTTGTAATCAAATCAAAATATGGTAAGACTTCCGCAATTGTCATTGCAGCATTTTTCGGGATGTTTTACCCCCTCATAGGATTTGGTCAGCGCGGACTTAGAAAGATTATTCCTACTCTTTGGCTCCTTGCCTATATATTTCTATTAGGCTTGGCAATTAAAAACATTGTTCCTAATTTTATTGAAGAAACAAAATACGAAAAGTCCTCCCAAGATACATATTCTTCAAAATATGATACTGCAATGAAGAAGTTTAAAGGTCTTAAAGCTAATACAGACAGCAGATATACCGTATATGATATCGTTACATCTTTTTTCAGAAATTACGATTGGGATGTAAAAAGGTCTTCTGACAGCTCATATCTGATATCAGTTAAAGGCATTGTCACCATGATAGAGTCTGATGGTACATATGACCAAAATGTAACTCTTATATTTAAAATGAATTCATCCATGAAATCATTTTCTGTTACAGGTGCCGCAATTGACGGAACATCATACAGTGCATCTGATGCACAGAAATTTTGGGAATCTTTGATTAACTCCAGATAAATACATTAAAAGGATAGATGACTTTAATAATTAAGTCTCTATCCTTTTATTTATGCCATAAATTTTAAAGTTAATTCATTCTTTCGAAAAACTATTTCATAAATTATCATTAGCAAATCATATAAATATTTCGTTTATACTATGGTTCCACCATCTACATCCAATACTGCTCCTGTAATATAACTTGCCATATCGCTTGCCAAGAATAAAAATGCGTCAGCAACTTCTTCAGGCTCACCAACTCTTCTAAGAGGAATCGTAGCTGCAAGGCGCTGTACCATATCTTCCGGCAAAGCTGCCACCATATCTGTTCTTGTAACTCCCGGTGCCACTGCATTTACACGGATATTATCTCTGCCTAATTCTCTTGCAAGAGATTTCGTAAGTCCGTTAACAGCAAACTTTGATGCCGGATAACCACAGCCTGCCTGCTGTCCGTTGTGGCTGACCATAGAACTTGTATTAATAATATTTCCACCGCCATTTTCCTTCATATATTCTACAACTGCTCTTGTACAGTTAAATACTGCTTTGACATTCAAATCTATAATCTTGTCAAAATCTTCTTCCTTATACTCGTAAATACTGTCTCTTGCAGATATTCCAGCATTATTGACTAAAATATCAATGGTTCCAAATTCCTCTTTTACCTTGTCAAATTCTGCCTGAACATCATTAAGACTTATAAGATTTGGATATATTCCTTTAATCTTTGAATTTGGTAAAATAGTCTTTAATTCCTCCAGTGCCTTTTGAACTGTAGCCTCTCTTGAACCACATACTACTACATTTGCCCCATTTTCAAGAAATTTCTTAACAATTGCCAAGCCAATTCCTCTAGTTCCTCCTGTTACAATCGCGGTCTTTCCATCTAACATATGCTGCCTCCATTTCTGAGTGTCCATTTTTATTATGACCTCTATGTTTATATTTATTTCAGGTTTTTCCTTCTGCCGCTGCTATCAATCCCTGCCCTTGATAGTATATACTTTCTTATGTATTAATTATAACTTAATAAAAAAGAATTACAACCTAAATATGTGGTTTCGGCATTGAAAACTATTGTTTAGTGGAGAAAATGATGTACAGAAATAAA
>CAZQRO010000079.1:365-9716 GCA_964595785.1 uncultured Eubacterium sp. | reverse complement strand
AAACTAATTATTAGAAATCAAAATTGTAAAGCGAAAGAAGGAATAACTATATATTGTTGTGTAAGCAGTGGAGCGATATGGGGAATTGAGCCATATGTTGTTAAGATTGAGGCGGATATCTCTCAGGGGATGCCGTATTTTAATATGGTAGGGTTATTATCATCAGAAGTAAAGGAAGCTAGGGAGCGTGTAAGGACTGCATTGAAGAATAGTGGGGAAAGCATACCAACGTACAGAGTTACCATTAATTTATCTCCGGCGGACAGGAGAAAACAAGGTGCAGGATTTGACCTGCCAATTGCATTGTCATTATTATGTGCGATGGGGAGGATTGATGCAAATAAGGCTGATAAGATATTGATAATGGGGGAATTGGGATTAGATGGAGAGATTAAGAGAGTCAATGGAATTCTTCCTATAATTAATATGGCAAAGGCACAGGGGTATGAGAAATGTATTATTCCAAGAGGAAATAGTAATGAAGGACAGTTAATAGAAGGAATAGAAGTATTGGCATTTACTAATTTGAAGGAAGTAATAGAATACTTTGATGGTAGATGCAACGAGCATGAAAGATGGAATGTATATAAGAAATTGGATGCAAGTGAAAATAATTATAACGAGGAGAATTTTTCGGATATTTCCGGACAGGAATCTGTTAAGAGAGCAATCATTATTGCTGCGGCGGGCTGGCATAATATGATGATGATTGGTCCTCCGGGAGTCGGTAAATCTATGCTGGCTTATAGAATACCGGGTATAATGTCAGAGATGTCTGATGCAGAGCGAACAGAAGTGTCTAACATTCATAGTATCTGCGGACTATTAGGAGAAGAGGGATATGTGAAGAAACGGCCTTACAGCGCACCACATCATACCATTACATCATCAGCATTGATTGGTGGTGGAAGGGAACCAAGGCCCGGAGAACTTACAATTGCACATAGAGGTATACTTTTTCTCGATGAATTACCTGAATTTCACCCGGCAGTATTAGATGCACTTCGTCAGCCATTAGAGGATAAAGTTGTTAAGATTCACAGAATGAGTGGAAACTATGTTTTTCCGGCAGACTGTCTTATTATTGCGGCTATGAATCCATGCAGGTGCGGGTATTATCCCGACAGAAGTAAATGTAATTGTTCAGAGGCGGAGATTACAGGTTATCTTAGAAGAGTTAGTGGTCCAATAATTGACAGGATGGATATGAGTGTGGAAGTACCAAGAGTTAAAGTGGAGGAAATTGGAAACATACATAATAATATGGATTCAGGAATAATGAAGAATATCGTGAAAACTTCCATTGAAAGGCAGAGAAGGAGACAGGGATTAAAGTATAACAGTCAGTTGTCAGTTGATGAAATAAGAAGATACTGTAGACTTGGTAAAGAGGAGAGCCAATTTATAAATGATGCTTATACGAGATTTGAGTTAAGCATGAGAGGATATTATAAGGTAATAAAAATTGCGAGGACAATTGCGGATATAGATGGAAGTGACAGCATAGATATTAATCATCTTGCAGAAGCTTTAGCATATAGAATGTCTGACAGAGGTTTTTTTCACGGATAAATGTAAATGCACAGAAACAAAGCAGTTTAGAAGCGGAGGATAAATTTGAATAATGAAGAATACTGGTATTGGATATGTAATATAGATGGTGTGTGGCGGGGGACTATATGCAATCTGATGAAACTTTTTAAACATCCGAGGAATGTATATCAATGTGTTGATGAAGATTTAAAAAAAATATTAGAAAATAATATGTTTAAAAAGGATATAACACTTGCTGACAGAATTATTCGAAGCAGGAATGAAGAAAAAATTATTTCCGGTATGGAGAAAATGAAAAAGAAAAATATAAGATTTATTAGTAATGAGAATGAATTGTATCCTGATAGATTTAAAAAGATTGCTGATTATCCGTATGGAATTTATCTTAGGGGAAATAATACAGAATTTGATAATCCGGCTGTTGCAATTGTGGGAGCAAGAAATTGCACATCATATGGTAAGAAAGCAGCCAGAGAGATAGGTTTTGAATTAGCGGTAAATGGTGTCAGTGTGATAAGTGGTTTAGCAAGGGGAATAGATGCGGCAGGATTGTGGGGAGCGGCAGATGCAGGAGGAAATTCTATTGCGGTAATGGGATGTGGAGTTGACATCTGTTATCCGAGAGAAAATATAGAACTATATGAGAGAGTAATGGAGAATGGGATAATATTGTCAGATTATCCGGTGGGAACACAGCCTCTTAGCTGGCAGTTTCCCTTGAGAAATCGTTTGATTAGTGCTTTATCAGACAGAGTACTTGTGGTGGAAGCAAAGGAAAAGAGTGGTTCACTTATTACTGTGGAATATGCTTTAGAGCAGGGTAAAGATGTATTTGCAGTACCGGGAAGAATAGGTGATGTATTAAGCAGTGGATGTAACAGGCTTATAAGAGAGGGTGCGGGAATAACTACGTCAGCAAAAGATATATTAAATGACATAGGGATAACTAATGTAGGGATAAATAATGAAGGCAAATCTGAATTTTTGCGAAAAAAAAATATTGTGCTTGAAAAAGAAATGGAAACGTTGTATAGTTATGTGGATTTCTTTCCAAAAGATATTAAACAGTTAGTGGAAGAAACAGGCAGAGACTCCATTGAAATATTAAGAGGCTTGGTTAAATTACAGATGATGAATCTTATAGAAGAACCATCGAAAAATTATTATTCAAGAAAGATTTAGAAAAGGGGATTTATTATGCCAAAGTATTTAGTAATCGTAGAATCACCAGCTAAAGTTAAAACCATAAAAAAATTTTTAGGAGCAAACTATAATGTTGTTGCTTCTAATGGACATATACGTGATTTGCCTAAGAGTACATTAGGTATTGACGTTGAAAATGATTATGAACCGAGATATATTACTATCAGAGGAAAAGGAGATAAACTTGCAGAACTTCGTAAAGAAGTGAAAAAGGCTGACAAAGTGTATCTTGCAACTGACCCGGACCGTGAGGGAGAAGCTATCTCATGGCATCTGGCGACCGCACTTAAGTTAGAGAATAAGAAGATGAGCCGTATTACTTTTAATGAGATAACTAAGAATGCGGTAAAGTCATCACTTAAGAGTCCGAGAACAATTGATATGAATCTTGTTGATGCACAGCAGACTAGAAGAATGCTTGACAGAATGGTTGGTTACACCATAAGTCCGCTTTTATGGCAGAAAGTCAAGAGAGGTTTAAGTGCAGGAAGAGTTCAGTCTGTTACACTCAGAATGATTTGTGACAGAGAAGAAGAGATTAATGCATTTATTCCGGAAGAATACTGGTCATTGGATGTCAATCTTATGCCTGAAGGACAGAAGAAACCTATAGTTGCAAAACTTCATGGTTATCAGAATAAGAAAATAGAAGTTAAGAACAGAAATGAAATGGGTAAAGTACTGTCTGGTATAGAAGGTGTTTCATATTCCATTACCGATATTAAGAAAGGTGAGAGAATTAAAAAGGCGCCGTTACCATTTACTACAAGTACGTTACAGCAGGAAGCTTCTAAGAATCTGAATTTTTCTACACAGAAGACAATGAGAATTGCACAGCAGTTATATGAAGGAATAGATATAAAAGGTCATGGTACAATAGGTATTATCTCATACTTAAGAACTGATTCCACAAGAGTATCAGAAGAAGCAGATAATATGGCAAGAGAATTTATCACAGAGAATTATGGTGAAAAGTATTTAGCTACAGTGGATATACAGAAGAAGACTGATAATAAGATTCAGGATGCACATGAAGCTATCAGACCGACATATATGGAATTCACGCCTACTAAGATTAAAGAAGATTTGTCAAGAGATCAATTCAGATTATATCAGTTAATATGGAAGAGATTTACTGCCAGCAGAATGGAAAGTGCCAGATATGAGACTACATCAGTTAAAATAGCGGCAGGGGATTACGATTTTACTGCGGCTGCGTCGAAACTTGAATTCGATGGATTTATGTCTGTATACACAACAGAAGATGACAAAGAAGATAATAGTTCAAATGTTTTAATTAAAAATATAGACAAAGATACGAAACTTGAATTTAGTGAATATTTTGAAAAACAGCATTTTACACAGCCGTCTGCACATTATACGGAGGCTGCACTTGTTAAGGCTATGGAAGAGCAGGGCATAGGAAGACCAAGTACTTATGCTCCGACTATTTCTACAATAATTGCAAGACGATATATAGTTAAGGAAAATAAGAACCTGTACGTTACGGAATTGGGCGAAATTGTCAATGAGATAATGAAGACGGCTTTTCCGGCAATAGTAGATTCAAGTTTTACTGCTAATTTAGAGTCGCTGTTAGATGGAGTGGAGGCTGGAAATATTCAGTGGAAGACAGTTGTAAGAAACTTTTATCCTGATTTGGCAGAGGCAGTAAGTAATGCAGATAAGGCATTAGAGAAGATTAAGATAGAAGATGAAGTCACAGATGTAATATGTGAAGAATGTGGCAAAAACATGGTTATAAAATATGGACCTCACGGTAAATTTCTTGCATGTCCGGGATTTCCGGAGTGCAGATTCACAAAACCATATTTTGAAAAGACAGGTATTAAATGTCCTAAATGTGATGGTGAGTTAGTGATTAAGAAGACAAAGAAGGGAAGAAAATATTTCGGATGTGAAAATGGACCTGAATGTGATTTTATGTCATGGCAGAAGCCTTTGGAGAAAAACTGCCCTGAATGTGGAAATTATATGGTACAGAAAGGAAATAAGGCGGTTTGCTCTAATGAGACATGTGGTTATATTGAAGTAATAAAGAAAAAGGAAAATGAGTAAATATGAGTATCCAGTTATTAGACAAGACAAGGAAGATTAATAAACTCCTTCATAATAACAATTCTAGTAAATTTGTGTTTAGTGACATATGCAATGTGCTTGGTGATGTGTTGAAGTCTAATGTTATAGTTATAAGTAAAACCGGTAAAATCCTTGGAATAGGCAGATGCAGCGGAGTGGAAGATATAAAGGAATATATTGGAAGTTCTGTGGGCGAATATATTGACGCGCTTCTCAATGAGAGATTATTAGAGGTTTTGTCTACCAAAGAAAATGTCAATCTAATGACGCTTGGTTTTGAATATGATGATAACAGACAGTATCATGCCATAATTACACCGATAGATATTGCAGGAGAAAGACTTGGAACTTTATTTATATACAGAGTTAAGAAACAGTATGATATTGACGATATAATATTAAGTGAATATGGTAATACTGTTGTCGGATTAGAAATGATAAGGTCAGTAAGTGAAGAAACAGAATATAATGCAAGAAGACTTACAGTAGTCGATGGAGCGATTAATTCCTTATCCTATTCTGAGAAAAGAGCAATTACATATGTACTGAGAGAATTATCAGGTAATGAAGGTGTTTTAGTTGCCAGCAGAATTGCCGGAAAGACGGAGATTACAAGGTCGGTAATTGTTAATGCACTGAGAAAGTTCGAAAGTGCCGGCATTATAGAAACACGTTCTAATGGAATGAAGGGTACATATATAAAAGTGCTGAATGATAAAGTGTTTGATATGCTTGACAAATTAGAAATTGAATAATTGTTTAGAGTGCAGGAGAATAACACTAAATATTTGCAAAACTTAATAACAGACAATATAAGTCATAAAAGGAATTATGAACTGTCTTGATGTGTGTAATGGATTACACTTAATTCAAGACAGTTTTTTTAATATTAATGCAAAATACACTTGCCATTTTCGAAGAATAAAATTATAATAAAATATGAGTGATTTTGTCTAAAAATGTGTAAAAGTATTTTATAATAGATTTGAAAAGTATAAAAGTATAAAAGGAGGAAGCATAATGATTAACTCAAATGTTTATAACTATGTAAATGTATTAGACAAAGCTGCGGATGCAGCATGGACACGTAACGAAGTATTAAGTAATAATATTGCTAATGTAGATACACCTAATTATAAGAGACAGGATGTACAATTTGAATCATATTTACTTGCGGAATTAGAGGGAGCAGATTCAAGTTCACTTAGCAGTGCCGTGGCAGGTATTGATTTAGATGGATTAAATTCTACCACATATACAGACTCATCGTCTTTATCATACAGATTAGATGGCAACAATGTGGATATTGATACGGAAAATGTTGAATTATCATCTAATCAGCTGAAGTATCAGGCATTAGTAAGCAGTATAAGTAATGAATTTGGCATGATAAAAAGTGCAATGCAATAGGATTGGAGGATAGATTATGGCTTTATTTTCATCATTTGATATAAGTGCGTCAGGAATGACGGCACAGAGATTACGCTCAGATACAATTTCCCAGAATCTTGCCAATGTGAATACCACAAGCACAAGTGATGGCGGACCATATGTTAGAAAGACAGTAGTATTTACGGAGAGGCAGAGTACGCCTTTTGATCAGGTAATGATGACTATGTCGGGAAGAGTTGGAAATGGTGTAAAAGTTACATCTGTGGTTGAGGATACAGAGACGCCTATGAATATGGTGTATGACCCGTCTCACCCGGATGCAGACGAGAATGGTTATGTTACATATCCTAATGTAAATACCGTAACAGAGATGACTAACTTAATAGATGCGTCAAGAGCTTATGAGGCAAATGTTACAGCATTTGATGCTGCTAAGTCAATGGCACTTAAAGGATTAGAGATAAATAACAGTTAACATTAATTATAATTTATATAATTAAATAAATGTAATCTTATTAATGTGAAAGAGTCAGCAATGGAACTTTTACTAATTAAAATATACATATATGAGGAGGCGTAATAATGTCAGATGTGACATCTATTAGCAATTTAACTACACAATATATCAATGAGGCTCTTGGTTCAGCAACGGGAACAGAGGAGACAAATAACGGTGAGGCATTTTCAAGTTTATTGTCATCAGCTATGAAAATGGTAAATGAGACAAATACTTTATCTAATGCGGCAAATGCAGAGCAGATGAATTTTGCATTGGGATATTCAGATAATACACATGATTTGGCAATAGCGCAGCAGAAAGCAGCACTGTCATTACAATATACGGTTGCTGTAAAGAATAAGGTTTTAGAGGCATATAAAGAAATAATGAATATGCAGATTTAGTAAAGATACCTGAATGCATTAAATAAACGTACAAAAACGGTTACTAATATATTAACATTAGGAGAAATTTCATGAATGAAAGGTTGAAAAACGTCCAGAAGCGGGCAGTTGATTTCTGGAATAAATATAATAGAAAACAAAAGACTATGATGATAAGTATTACATTAGCGGTAATTATTTTACTTATTGTTATGGTCGTAATGTTTACCAAACCTTCATATGTTACTCTTGTAGAATGTGATTCGGCAACAACGGCTTCAGATGTTAAAGATTCTTTGAAAGATGCTGGAATAAATTACACGATAACGGATAATTTTATTGTAAAAGTAAAAAGCGAAGATAAAGTTGAAGCGGAGATGGCGATTGCTACATCAGGAGTTGTGGCAAAAGAGTATACAATTGAAGAAGCACTTTCGGGTGGAATGAGTACCACTGAGGCTGATAAACAGAAATATTACAAAGCATATCTCGAGGACAGACTGAGGGTATCTTTAGAGAAACTTGAATATGTTAAGGCTGCAAGAGTTACAATTACAGTTCCGGAAAGCAAATTAAGTGTATTAGAATCAGAAGAGGAATCAACAGCAGCGGTAGTATTAAGTCTTAAGAAGAGTATTACATCAGAGACAGCCGAAAATGTTGCACAGTGGATAGCAACATCTTTAGGAAATGATACAACAGCGTCAGTAACAATTATTGATACACAGGGAAATATGTTATTCCGTGGAACTGATTACACTGAAGGAGATTTTTCGGGTGGTTCTCAGTCAGAAATAAAGCAGGCAGCGATGGATTTGGTGTCTACAAATGTTAAGAAGTTATTTGAAGCAGCAGAATTATATCAGTCAATAGAAGTATCACCATATCTTGATATGAGTTTTGATACAGTTGAAAAAACATCAATATCTTACGATACAGGTGAAAGAGAACAGGGACCATATCTTACATCTTATGAGGTTAATCAGGAAGGCTCATCGGGAGCGGGTGGAACTCCGGGAACAGACTCTAATGACCAGGATGTAACATATAATATTACCACTGATGATGGTTCAACAAGCACATATTCACTTAACAAATACGAATATGCTGTTAATCAGATTATAGAGAAGACAACTCTTGGAAGAGGAACTATTGATTACACGGATTCTACTCTTAGTATTGTTGCGCGTACATATAATGTATATGAGGAAGAACAGGTAAAAAAACAGGGACTGCTTGATGGAATTACCTGGGAACAGTTTAAAGAACAAAACAGAGATAATGTACAGTTAGATATACCTGAGGATTTGTACAAGATGGTATCAACTGCAACAGGGTTTTCAGCAGATAATATTACAATTCTGGCATACAGAGTACCACAATTTGTTGATGCTGACAGTTCATCTTCAAGAGGATTTACAGATTATATTCCGATTATTCTTGCAGTAGTAATATTTGGCTTGCTTGCATTTGTTGTATTTAAGAGTACCAGACCGGTTGAAGTTCTTGAATCAGAACCTGAATTGTCAGTTGAGGCATTGCTGTCTTCCACAAAAGAAAACCAGCAGCCGGTTGAGGATATTGATTTGAATGACAAATCTGAAACACGAAAGGCAATAGAAAAATTTGTTGATGAAAATCCAGAGGCAGTGGCATTATTGCTAAGAAACTGGCTTGATGACGATTGGAATTAATTGAAAGGCATGGAAACTTATGGCTAAAAACGGTAATGAAATGATGGGAATCCAGAAGGCGGCAATATTACTTATTGCACTGGGTCCGGAGAAATCAGCGGCGATTTTTAAACATTTAAAAGATGATGAAATAGAAGAACTTACGCTTGAAATTGCTAATACAAGCAGTGTATCACCACAGACAAAAGAAGAAGTGTTAAATGAGTTCTATGAAGTTTGTCTTGCACAGCAGTATATTGCTGAAGGTGGTATCGGATATGCTAAGGAACTTTTAGAGAAAGCATTGGGACAGGATAAAGCTCACGATGTTATCAGTAAGCTTACGGCATCACTACAGGTCAGACCATTTGAGTTTATCAGAAAGACAGATGCTTCACAGTTACTTAACTTTATTCAGGATGAGCATCCACAGACAATTGCGTTAATTCTTTCTTATCTGCCTTCTGGTCAGGCATCATCTGTTATTGCATCTTTGCCGCTTGATAAGCAGGCAGATGTTGCAAAACGTATTGCACAGATGGACAGA
>CAZQRO010000079.1:0-355 GCA_964595785.1 uncultured Eubacterium sp. | reverse complement strand
TATCAAAGAAGTTGAAAGAGTATTAGAAAGAAAGCTTGCATCGCTTGTTAATCAGGATTACACAATTGTGGGCGGTGTTGATGCAATTGTTGAGATACTTAACTTTGTTGACAGAGGAACAGAAAAGCATATTATGGAAAATCTTGAAATTGAAGAACCTGAACTTGCAGATGAAATCAAACGTAAAATGTTCGTATTTGAAGATATTTTATCACTGGATGATAAGACAATTCAGAGGGTACTCAGAGATGTTGACAATAACGACCTTGGAGTAGCACTTAAAGGTACGAGTGAAGAAGTCCAGAATGTTATATTTAATAATCTTTCAAAACGTCTTGCTGCAATGATAAGAGAG
>CAZQRO010000078.1:4851-9734 GCA_964595785.1 uncultured Eubacterium sp. | reverse complement strand
ACCATATAAATGTGAAATATTTATGAACAACTGGACACCAAAAAATAATTGTGCTAAACTATCACTAATTTGTCGAAATTGTAATATACATTGATTGGAAGGACTTTAAGAAATGAATAAGATAAAAGACTTTTTTAAAAATAAAATATATAGACAGAATCTGGTAATATTTATTTGTCTTCCTATACTATTAAACTTTACTATTGAGGTGTTAAGCAGAGGCTCAGTAATAAAAGGTTTTAAATATATGTTCACACATCCATTCCCATTTTTCTGTAATATGATGTTTATCCTTGTATCAATTTCAATTGGATTGATAATCAGAAGAAGAGTATTTTATATTACACTTGTATCGAGCATATGGGTTATTATAGGTATTATTAACAGGGTTCTATTAGAGACACGTGTAACACCTTTTAATGCATCTGATTTAAAACTTATAGATACGGCTACCACAATAATGGACCAGTATTTTACACCATTTCTTATTGGGCTTACAATTGCAGGGCTTGCACTGCTTGGACTTGTTATTGTTATTTTGTTTATAAAAGGACCGAAACTTGCATATAAGATAAATTACTGGAAAAATATTGTTCTTATTGGAATAGCAGCACTTGTATGTACGATTAGCATGAATATGGCAATTAATACAGGAGTACTGGCTACGAAGTTTACGAATCTTACCAATGCATATAACGAATATGGATTTGTATACTGTTTTGGAACAGGAATATTTAACACAGGTGTTAAAAAACCTTCTGACTATTCACAGGATAAAATTGATTCTATTATGGAAGAAATAGATACACCTGTCGGAGAGGAAGAAAAAATTAACGAGGTTGAGAAAAAACCTAATATTATTTTTCTGCAGTTAGAATCATTTTTTGATATTAATAAAGCAACAAATATTCAATTTTCAAGTGATCCGATTCCTTATTTTAATCAGTTGAAGAAAGAATATTCGTCAGGATTTCTGAATGTATTTAATGTAGGATATGGAACATGTAATACAGAGTTTGAGATAATGACAAGTATGAACTTAGATGATTTCGGGCCTGGTGAAATCCCATATAAATCAGTTTTAAAATCCACAACATGTGAAAGTGTTGCTTTTGATTTGAAAGAATATGGATATTCTACACATGCAATGCATAACAATGATGCCACATTCTATTCGAGGAAAACAGTATTTCCACATTTGGGATATGATACATTTACATCAATAGAATATATGAATATAGAAGATTATACTCCTGAAGGATGGTCTAAAGACGCAATTCTGGCTGATGAAATTATCAAGACACTTGATAGTACGGATACACCTGATTATATTTATACTATATCTGTACAGGGACATGGAAGTTATCCTACATCAAAGGTTCTTGAGAATCCGGAAATTACTGTTTTGTCAGGTGTAGCGGATGAAGGCAGAAAAAATGCCATTGAGTATTATGCAAATCAGATACATGAAATGGATGTATTTATTAAAAATCTGACAAATGCTTTAAGTGCATATGGTGAGGATACAATACTTGTAATGTATGGAGACCATTTGCCGGGACTTGGATTTTCGGAGAAAGATTTAGAGAATGGTTCTCTTTATCAGACAGAATATGTTATATGGAATAATTTTGGAATGAAAAAGGAAGATGAAGATGTTGAAACATTCCAGCTTGCACCTAAAATTATGGCATCGCTTGGAATGAATTCCGGTGTTATTAACAGATATCACCAACAGTTTATGGGAGATGAAGAAGATGAAGAGTATTTAAGTGGTTTGCAAAATCTTGAATATGATATTCTGTATGGAGATCAGCTTGCATATGCCGGTGTTAGTCCGTACAGTCCGACAACAATGACTATGGGTGTGGAAGATATAGAAATAACAAAGATTGAACCGGTAGTTGTAGAAAGTACGGACTATGTTGAAGTAAAAGGCAATAATTTTACAAAATCAAGTAAGGTATATGTAAATGGTGATAAGCAGGATACAGAATTCGTTGATACTAATACCCTTAGAATTAAGTATTCGAATCTACAGTCATTAGATTCATTTGTGGTCAGTCAGGTGGATAAGGATAGCGGATATGTGGTTGGTTCAACCAAAGAGTGCCTGTACTATGGAAATGGCAGTAATTTAGCAAAATAATTATAACTATTCAGAATATATATATAAAATCCCCATATAATTAATAATAATATTAATTAGTGGGGATTTCTTTGAAAATAAAAAGAACAGCTATATTTTTCATGGCAGTAATCATAGAATTTATGATTATTGCACAATGTTATTATGGTAATGTATCAGCTAGTCAGGCAGAAATTGAAGAGGTTAACGGAGAAGCGGTAGCTGAATTAGGGCTTCAGTCAAAATCGGCAATTTTAATGGAAGCAACTACGGGTAAAGTTTTGTATGAAAATAATGCTGATGAAATAGTATCACCTGCCAGTATAACTAAGATAATGACATTAATACTTATATTTGATGCAATATATCAAGGGAAAATCAGTTATGATGATACTGTTACAACCAGTGAATATGCAAAATCAATGGGAGGTTCACAGGTATTTCTTGAAACAGGTGAACAGCAGACTGTAGAAACACTCATAAAGTGTATTATTGTGGCATCGGGAAACGATGCAAGTGTGTGTATGGCTGAATACATAGGTGGAAGTGAAACGGAATTTGTAAACATGATGAATGAACGGGCAAAAGGTTTAGGAATGGCAAATACTGTTTTTAAAGACTGCTGCGGATTAAGTGATTCAATGGACCATCATACTACTGCAAGAGATGTGGCGCTGATGAGCAGGGAATTAATAACAAAATATCCTGAGGTTCAGAATTTTTCAAAGATATGGATGGAGAATATTACTCATGTTACGAACAAGGGAAGCAGTGAATTTACGTTAGCAAATACAAATAAATTATTAAAACAATATGAATGGACTACAGGTTTAAAAACAGGAAGTACATCTCTTGCAAAATATTGTCCCAGTGCAACGGCATGTAAGGATGACATTAATCTGATTGCAGTAATAATGGGAGCACCTGATTATAAAATAAGATTTGCAGAGGCAATAACACTGTTAAATTACGGTTATTCGTCAATACAGATTTATAAGGACAGTAATGTAGAAATTGAACCTGAAATTAGAATTAATGTAGGAATAAAGGAAAAAACAGGAATAAAGCCGGAAAAAGAATTTACATATATATGTGGTAAAGGTGAGGATACCAATAGTATAACGAAAAAAGTCAAAATGGAAAAAGAGATTAAGGCTCCGGCAAAAGCAGGTGATACTGTGGGAAAAGTGGAATACTATATAGGAGATAATATGATAGGCGAAATAAATATATGCCTGACGGAAAATGTTCTTAAAGCAGAGTATATGGACTATTTAAAAAAAATGTGGTATAAATATATGGTATAACTTTTTTGACAGGTTATATTAGAAAGGATAATTTACATATGAATCTGGAATTTAAATTGCAGGTGTTTGAAGGTCCACTCGATTTGCTCTTGCATTTAATTGATAAAAATAAAGTTAATATATATGATATACCAATTGTGGAAATAACTGCTCAGTATGTCGAATATGTAAGACAAATGGATAAGCAGGATCTTAATCTTGTCAGTGAATTCTTAGTGATGGCAGCGACGTTACTTGACATTAAGGCTAAAATGTTATTGCCAAAAGACCCGGATAATGAGGAAGAGGAAGAAGACCCTAGAGCAGAACTTGTAGAAAAACTGTTAGAATACAAAAGATATAAGTATATGTCTTATGAACTAAGAGACAGGCAGATTGATGCAGAGAAGAATATGTATAAGAAGCCGACAGTTCCTGATGAGGTGAAAAAATATGAACCTCCTGTGGAATTAGACAAGTTGTTAGATGGTATCACTCTTAAGAAATTAAATGCTATTTTTAATGAAGTATTAAAAAAACAGGTAGATAAAATTGATCCGATACGAAGCAAATTTGGAAAGATAGAAAAAGAAGAAGTGAGTCTTGAAGATAAGATGAATTATGTGGAAACATATGCAGTTAAGAATAAACATTGCAGTTTTAGGCAGATACTAGGAAGACAATGTTCAAAAATACATATCATTGTAACTTTTTTAGCAATTCTTGAACTTATGAAAGTAGGAAAGATAAGTATAAAACAGGATAATATATTTGATGATATACAGATTGATGCAGTGTAGCAGGAGGACAATGTAATTGGAAATTGAGAAAATTGAGGCGGCAATTGAGGCCATATTATTTACAATGGGGGAATCTGTTGAGGTTGAAAAAATAGCGGCAGCCATTGGACACGATACAAAAACCACTAAAAAGATAATACATAATATGATGGACAAGTATGAGAGCGAAGAACGAGGTATAAAGATATGTGAGCTGGAAAATGCATATCAGATGTGTACAAAAAAGGAAATGTACGATTATCTTATTAAGGTTGCATCACAGCCTAAGAAACATATTTTAACTGAAGTATTGCTTGAAACATTATCGATTATTGCTTATAAGCAGCCGGTTACCAAGACTGAAATAGAGAAAATCCGTGGTGTAAAATGTGACCATGCAGTTAATAAACTTGTAGAATACAATCTTATAAGCGAAGTTGGCAGATTAGATGCGCCGGGAAGACCTATACTTTTTGGAACGACTGAAGATTTTTTGAGGCAGTTTGGTGTTTCTTCATTAGAAGAGCTTCCAGAGATTAATGCCGAAAAAGAGGAAGAATTTAAAGAAGAAGCTGAAGAAGAGATACAGTTAAAATTGAACGTATAATGAAAAATTATACAAAATGAAAAAACAAAAAAAATGGGATGTTTTTTATGCAATATGCACAAAAAAATGTCCTTTTTTATTGC
>CAZQRO010000078.1:0-4841 GCA_964595785.1 uncultured Eubacterium sp. | reverse complement strand
TGACAATAATAATTACGAATGATATACTTACAAAGAACAGTAATAAAAAATGTCTCGTTTTGCGCATTTTTACTATTACCTCATAATTGATTTGGTGATATTAATGAATGCAGATTGTGAATAATTACTATAAAATGTGTAAATCATGACGTCTAATTTGCTGGGTGGAATATGTAACTATTGCTAAATTTTACCAATTGTTAGGTTACACCGGAGTTATGTAACAGTCTGCGAATGGACTATTATATGAACGAAAAAAGTACTGTTCGCAGAAAATATTTTTTAGAACGATAAGTTCGGAAAGGTTGAAAAGTATGAAGAAGAGAATTTTATCAGTTGCCTTAGTAGCAGCAATGGCAACAACAATGCTAACAGGTTGCGGCAAAAGTAAAAGTGATGCCGATGACGCAATCAAAGATATTGATGTAGACAAGATTGATTTACAGACAAATCAGGAGCTTACATCAGACAAGATTGAACTTACAGTATGGGAATCATCAGCAGGACCAGATGAGTTCATCGAAGCCGCAGGAAAGTGTTTTACAAAGTTATATCCTAATATTAAAATTAAATATGTTAATGTTGAGTCGACAGATGCCAACTCTAAGATTGTATTAGATGGTCCTGGAGGAAATGGTCCTGACCTTTTTGCTACAGCACATAATAATGCAGGTGTTATGGCAGCAGGAGCAGCAATTGAACCGGTTCCGGATTCAGAAAAAGATATAATCGCAAAATCTTGTAATGAATCAGCTTTAGCTGGTGCTACACTTAATCAGGCAGATGGTACATCTACACTTTATGGTTACCCTGTATCAGTTGAAACATATGCTTTATTCTATAATAAAGCTTTAATTAAAAAAGAAGAAATTCCGGCAACAATGAAAGAATTAGTAACATATATTGAGAATTACTCTAATTCAGATAAAGATGTACAGCCATTCTTATTTGATGCAGGTAATGCATATTATAGTGTAATGTTTACATCAACACCATCAACACATCTTTATGGTGAAAATGGTAATGATATAAAGAGCACATATATGAACACAGCAGAATCAGTTGCACAGATGTCAGATTTTGTTGCTTTATCTAAAGCAATAGGACAGAAAGCAGGAGATGTTGATTACAAACATAATGATGCTTTATTTGGAGCAGGACAGTTAGCTATGAACGTATCAGGTGCTTGGAATATTAAGACATTTGAAGAAGACGGTATTGACTTTGGTATTACAGCTATTCCTAAAATGACAGGTTCTGAAACAGCTCCTACAAACTTCATGGGTGTTAGATGTATGTTCGTTTCTGCATACTCAACTCATAAGGCAGAAGCTACAGCATTTGCAGAATTCTTAATGACAAAAGAAATGCAGGCATTACGTTGCAAACTTACAAGTACAATGCCTGCTAGAGATGATGCGATTGAATTAGTTGATGATGATAAGATTAAAGAGTATATGGATGGATTAAATGAACAGATTTCATATTCTTATCCAATGCCTAATATGTCACAGGCTAGTTTATTCTGGTCAGCATTTGCATCAGCATATTCTAATATCTGGAATGGTGAAACAACAGATATCCAGAAAGAACTTGACACAGCTGATGCATCAGCAACAAAGAAATAATAAATTAATAATCAGTGACAATGAAGCCAACCGGATATTAGTCCGCTTGGTATATTGTAAAGGACTTTAAATAGTCACACGAATATGAAAGATAGGTGAGTTTATGGGAGCATCACTTAGGACTGATGGTTCTTCAAGAAAAAACGTGCTTGTATCATCTTGTATATTTATGGGATTGGGTCATATTCTTTATCTTAAACAATACATAAAAGGAATAATGTTTGCACTTATTGAAGTTATAATGCTTTGCGCATCGCCAAAACTTGTGCAGATGATTAAAGATATGATACAAATCTCGAGATGGTATAAAGGGATTCGACCAGCTACATTCAGATTGGTAGATGGTATTATAGCAGTTTTTATAATTGCTATATTTATAGTTGCATATGTAGTATCAGTTAGAAGTGCTGTATCAGGATATGAAGATTTCTGTCTTGATGGAAGATGCAAGAGCAATAAGGAATCTATGCAGGGTGCAGTAGGTAAAGCCTTTCCTTTATTAGGTTTGGCACCATCATTAATACTTGTGACTTTCTTTGTTATTGTTCCACTTGTATTTTCAGTTTCAGTTGGATTTACTAACTGGTCATTACCAGATCATTTGACACCGGGTGCACCTGTTAACTGGGTTGGACTTAGTAACTATTTTGATATGTTTGGTGGTGATTCACAGTGGACATCTGCATTCGGAAGAGTAGCGTTATGGACAGTAGTATGGGGCTTTGCAGCAACATTTACATGTTATTTTGGCGGTATGATTTTAGCAACATTTTTATATGAAGCTAAGTTAAAGATTACACCGGTATTCCGTGCTATTTTAATTTTACCATATGCTATTCCTTCAATTTTAACAATTAAAGTATGGCAGAATTTATTAAATGGTTCTACAGGTGTTATTAATAAGACTTTAAAAGAACTAGGTATGATATCACAGAACATACCATGGCTGAATGATACTACATTAGTTAAATTTGTATGTATTGCAATCAATATGTGGGTAGGTGTTCCTTACTTTATGTTATTGATTACAGGACAGATGACAGCCATTTCAACCGATGTATTTGAAGCAGCTACAATTGATGGAGCTAATAAGTTCCAGATATTTAAGAATATTACATTACCACTTGTTTTGTATCAAACAGTTCCGTTGATTATTATGTCATTTACACATAATATTAACAACTTCGGTGCTATATACTTCTTAACAGGCGGTGATCCTAAAGTTTCAGATACAACCATAACCGGTGCGGGTGCTACCGACTTGTTAGTAACCTGGATTTACAAACTGACTATGAATGAACAGAAGTATTGTAAAGCGTCTGTATTGGCGATGCTGGTATTCGTTGTATTAGCTCCGTTTGCAATATTTAATTTCAGAAATACAAAATCATACAAGGAGGGTGAATTATAATGAATAATAAAGTAAAGCAGACACTTTTTAAAATATTAGTAATAGTAATATTAACCATCTGCTCCTTGGTTGTATTGTATCCGATTATATATGTTGTAAGTGCAGCGTTTTCGGAAAAAATGACAAATGCTGGAAGTAGTATTATTCCGTTTTCAGATGGATTTAGTACTCTTCAGTTTGAAAGATTATTTAATGAAACAAATTATCCTCTTTGGTTCCAGAATACATTTATCATCGCACTTTGCACATCAGTTTTAACAGTTATTTGTGCATCATTAGCAGCATATGTATTTTCTAGATTTAAATTTATGTTTAGAAAAGGTATGATGATGGCTATGTTAATCCTTCAGATTTTCCCATCATTCGTTGGTATGATTGCTATCTATGTTATAATTAACAGAATTGATGCTTATGATCAGTTATGGGGATTAGTACTTGTGTATGTTGCAGGTAATATACCATATAACACATGGCTGGTTAAGAGTTACCTTGATACAATTCCTAAGTCACTTGATGAGGCTGCCAGAATTGATGGTGCTAACCATTTGAAGATATTTTTCAGAGTAATTCTTCCAATTGCAAGACCTATTATTATTTTCCTTGCAATTACAAGTTTTACAGGTCCGTGGATGGATTGGATTTTCCCTAAGATGGTATTAGGTTCAGATGAAAAGTATACACTTGCTATCGGACTTATCAGTTTCATCGATGGTACAAGAATTCAGTTCACAACATTTGCGGCGGGTGCTTTAGTTATCAGTATTCCATTTATTATTTTCTTCGTAATATCACAGAAGGCAATGACAACTGGTCTAGGTGCTGCAGCAGTAAAAGAGTAATTTTAAAATATTTAAGAACCTCTGTTTAGACAGAGGTTCTTTTTTGAAATTATTATTAGGAATTACTTGAAGTGACTAATAATGATATGATGATTTCGAATGTTTCATTGATTTTGGGAGTACGAAGTGCGTAAAAATCAATGGTCTCATGCCATTTGTCGGGCAATTCATCATATGGAGTTGCATTCCAATATAAATAAATTAAAAGGAGATTAAAATAATTGAAAAAGAAGATAAGATATGTTTTCATGATTTTACTTATATCTATAGCAGCATTACTTGTGGTTATTATCTATTGTTTTAAAAGCAAAAATGAAAATATAAAAATACAGCTTGATGCAGAAGATTATACTGATATAATAATATCTTACAGGTCGCATAAATATAAAATTAATAATATGGAAAAAATCAAGGAAATAGCGGACGTTATATCTAATTATGATTATGATGGGTCAAAAAGTAAAAAATCGTTTACAAATAATAGTAAGTATGTAGTTAAGTTTATTTCAGAGCAGGGTAATGATAATATTATTAGTATAAGTGAAAGTGGAGTAGGGTATAAAGGAAAGATATTCAAAACAGATGAAATGTATGAATATATGGCAGATATAACATCATATTGTATTATGTGTATGAATAAAATTGGCTATGAAACTTATAAATGGGAAATATTTGGGTTGGATATGTCAAAAGAAGAAGCAATTGACGAATATAATTTAATGATAAATGCATTGCCGATTAGAGAGAGTGAATTTAAGACGGGTGATTCATATTTTTATATAAGGACATATGATGAGGAAGATATTTATGTCTATTATGTAGCCGATGAAAAATATATATCATATGAGAAGTCAGGAATAATAAGTTATTTTAAAGTAGATGTAGAAAGTATTGATAATAGTTGAAAAAATTTTGAAGTAATGATTAGGACTGTGGCAGTTCAGCTTGAAAATACATTAATTT
>CAZQRO010000077.1:0-9734 GCA_964595785.1 uncultured Eubacterium sp. | reverse complement strand
TATTTATGAATATATTCGTAATCTCAGGAGCTCTGACAGATGATTTGCTATTGGCATCATTAGCAGGAGGAGGTCTGGTGGCATTAGGCCTCGGAATAATTTTTAAAGCAGGAGCAACAACTGGTGGAACAGATATTGTAGTACGTTTGATAAAAATACGGCACAAGCATATCAAAACAGGAAGGATATTTCTAGTTGTAGATATAGCTGTTGTAAGTGCATATGTATTAATATTTAGAAATGTTGATGAAGCTCTCTATTCAGCCATCGCCGTAATTGCTACATCAACTCTGTTAGATGTTGTCTTATATGGAAAAGATGAAGCCAAATTATTATATATAATATCTAAATCTGAAAAGAGTGAAACTGAATTAGTGAAAAAATTTCTAGAGGAATTAGAGGTGGGAGTAACATATCTTAAGGGATATGGTGCATATAGAAATACAGAAAAGAAAGTAATAATGTGTGCAATCAGAAAACAGCAGCTTCCGAAGGCAAAGGAAATCGTCAATGAGACAGATGAAGATGCTTTTATGATAATAACATCTGCAAATGAAATTCTTGGTGAAGGTTATAAGAGCCATAGCGGAAGCGGACTCTGAAAAACATGTGTTAACAGTAAAATGCTAATGAGTTTTGCAATAGACAAAAGAATTATAGGTATGATATGTGATATTAAATTAATCCTTATTCTTGACAAAATACAATAATATTGTTATTCTTTTAAAGAACAATGGCGTTCTCTTCATGGGAGGAGAGCGCCTTTTTACCTTTAAAGAGACATATTATGTGAGAATATGCCTTGATAGACACTAATATTTTGCATAAACCAAGGTAATATAATAATTTTTATGTAATGGAGGAAAGTGCGATGAAGTATACTAAACAGGAAATTATGGATATGATTGAAGAGGAAGATGTGGAGTTTATAAGACTTCAGTTTACCGACATGTTTGGAACAATGAAAAATGTGGCTATTACAGTCAGTCAGTTAGAGAAAGCATTAGATAACAAGTGTATGTTTGACGGCTCATCAATTGATGGATTTACAAGGATTGAGGAATCTGATATGTATTTATATCCGGACCTTGATACATTTACAATTTTTCCATGGAGACCACAACAGGGTAAAGTTGCAAGATTTATCTGTGATATTCACAGACCTGATAGTTCACCATTTGAAGGTGACCCAAGGTATGTACTTAAGAAAGTGTTAAAAGAAGCAGAAGAGATGGGATATACATTTGATGTTGGACCTGAATGTGAATTTTTCTTATTCCATACAGATGATAATGGAAATCCTACAACAGTCACACACGAAAAAGCAGGATACTTTGATTTAGGTCCGGTAGACCTTGGTGAAAATGCCAGAAGAGATATGGTTCTCAATCTTGAATCAATGGGATTTGAAGTTGAGGCTTCACATCACGAGGTAGCACCGGCACAGCATGAAATAGATTTTAAATATGATAATGCACTCGTTACGGCAGATAACATTATGACATTCAAACTTACAATTAAGTCAATTGCAAAGAGACATGGGCTTCATGCGACGTTTATGCCAAAGCCAAAGTCAGGAATAAACGGTTCAGGAATGCATATTAATATGTCGCTTAGTAAAGATGATAAAAATATATTTGCGGATGCATCAGATGAAAAAGGACTTAGTAAAGAAGCATACAGTTTTATTGCCGGAATCATGAAACACATTAAAGGAATGACAGTTCTTACTAACCCTTTGGTTAACTCATATAAGAGACTTGTACCGGGATATGAAGCTCCTGTGTATATAGCATGGTCAGCTACAAACAGAAGTCCGCTTATCAGAATTCCGGCATCGAGGGGTGAAGGCACGAGAATAGAACTCAGATGTCCGGATCCGACAGCTAATCCATATATGGTTCTTGCTGTCTGCCTTGCAGCGGGACTTGATGGAATTAAGAATAATCTTAAACCGGCAGCAAGTATTGATAAGAATATATTTGAAATGACAGAAACACAGAAAGAGCAGGAAGGTATTGAAAATTTACCGGAAAATCTTTGTGATGCAATTGAGAAATTTGAAGAGGATGAATTTGTCAAAAATGTACTTGGAAGTCATATTTCTTCTAATTATGTAAATGCGAAAAAGAAGGAATGGCAGCAATATAGAACTCAGGTTACTGAATGGGAAATTGAAGAATATCTGCACAAATTTTAATTTGAAACCAATCTGATAACCGGAGGTGAAGGCATGATAGATATAGTAGTAGTTTTCCCTAAATTAAATGACGGTCAGGGAATAAGAAACCTATTAGTCAGAAATGGATACAGAGTTTCATAAGTATGTACTTCTGGTTCACAGGCAATGTCTTTCATGGATAATATAGATTATGGTATTGTAGTATGCGGATATAAATTTAATGACATGATTTATTCGAGTTTATACCATAATCTGGCACCAACTTTTCAAATGCTGTTAGTAGCTTCAAGAACAAAAATTGAAGAAGGAGTTACTGATGGTGTGGTAAGTGTAGAAATGCCGCTAAAGGCATATGATTTACTTAATACACTTGAGATGATGACTCAGGCTTTAGAGAGGATTAAAAAGAGGGGCAGGCAGAAACCGAAAGAGAGAAACATAGCCCAGAAAGCAATTATCGAAGAAGCCAAGAAAGTTCTGATGCTTAGTAAAAACATGACAGAGGAAGAAGCCCACAGATATATACAGAAAAACAGTATGGACAGTGGCACTAATATGGTTGAAACAGCACAAATGGTATTGCAGATTATGCATTAACATAGTTACAACAGGTACAGATGGTATTGCAGATTATGCATTAACACAGTTACAACAGGTACAGATGGTATTGCAGATACTGCATTAATATAATGAACACAGAAAGAAGGATAATATGTTTAAAATTAATGATAATTATTTGAAATTGCCGGGAAGTTATTTGTTTTCCACAGTAGGTAAGAAGTCAAGGGAATTTAAGGAAACACATCCTGATAAAAAAGTTATCAGCCTTGGTATCGGTGATGTTACACTGCCGCTTGCAACGGCAGTTATAGACGCTTTACATGAAGCAGTAGATGATATGAGCTGCGCAGATACATTTAAGGGATATGCACCTGACCTCGGATATGAATTTTTAAGACAGGCGATTGCAGATAACGATTATAAGGCAAGAGGCGTGGATATAGCGATAGATGAAATATTTGTAAGTGACGGAGCAAAGAGTGATTCGGGTAATATCGGAGATATTTTTTCGATTGATAATAAGATTGCTGTTTGTGACCCGGTTTAACCTGTATATGTTGACACAAATGCAATGGCAGGAAGAACAGGTGATTACATCGAAGCAGAACAGAAATGGAGCAATGTTATATATATGCCTTGCACGGCAGCAACTAATTTTGCACCGGAACTTCCTAAGGAAAAACCTGACATTATCTATCTTTGTTTTCCTAATAATCCTACAGGTGCAACGATTACTAAAGATGAATTGCAGAAATGGGTTGATTATGCATTAAAGACTAGTGCTGTAATTATCTATGATGCCGCATATGAAGCATATATTTCCGAGGAAAATGTACCTCATTCAATCTATGAATGTGAAGGTGCTAAAGCATGTGCAATAGAACTTAGAAGTTTCTCTAAAAATGCAGGTTTTACAGGAACAAGACTTGGATTTACAGTTATTCCTAAAGAGTTAAAATCTGGTGGTGTTACTCTTCACAGTTTATGGGCAAGAAGACATGGAACAAAATTCAATGGGGCACCTTATATTATCCAGAGAGCCGGTGAAGCAGTATATAGTACAGAAGGAAAGAAACAGACAGCAGAGCAGGTGGCTTATTATATGAATAATGCAAAAGTCATTCGTGAGGGACTTGCAGCAGCAGGCTATACAGTAGCAGGTGGTATAAATGCACCGTATATCTGGTTGCAGACACCTAATAACATGACATCATGGGATTTCTTTGATGCACTTCTCGAAAAAGCAAATGTAGTCGGTACACCTGGTTCAGGATTCGGACCAAGCGGTGAGGGATACTTCAGACTTACTGCATTTGGAAGTTATGAGAATACATTAGAAGCACTTGACAGAATTAAGAAAATGTAAAATTTCAAATCGATTTGCAGAATAAAGAGTGTCTTCTGCAATACATTTGCCATATTTCACAAAAGATTCTGCTTGCTGTGCTGTGACAATAAAATTTTCTAAGTATCTGAATTTGGAAAATATATAGTGACGCAATCGCACCATATCTGCCGTCGTGGCAGATGGTGCTTGATTTGACATCGTGTCAAATCATTGCTGTATACATATCAGATACTAAGAAAATCTAATTATCTCCGCAATGCAAGCATCATTCTTTTGTGAAATATGGCAAAATGTTATACGGAAGACACATTTCGAAACTTGAGTATTATATTTTTAAAAGCATATTCTGCAAATCATTTACTACTCTAAACAATAGTTTTGAAATTGCAGAAACTATTTATAAAAATATGGATAAAAATATGATAATGTGTTAAAATACATATCCAGAGCAATGATAACGAAAGTGTTTTGTTGAAAAGTAAGTGGAGGCTGACTGATGAATAGTAGTGAGATTAAGGAAAAAATTAGAATTTTAAATAAGGAAAGCGAAGATAAGAAGCACGAGAGAAAAGTTTTGGCTACAGATTATGAGAAACAGAAAGAGATGGTTAAGAAAAGTGGAGTTACGGCATTACTTTCCTTTCTTATTCACTATGTGTTATTAGTTCCGGTAATGGATAATACAAAACATGTTACAATAGCTGGAATGGCACGATTTTTGAGTCCGTTTCTGATGATAATATTCTTTGTGAGTTTTGTGTATTTTCTTATAAAGGGATTTGATTTTTTTGTTAATGCGGATACAAAATATTCAAAGGTTTTAGCAAAGAAATTAAAATCTGAATCAGTATCAGAAGAACTCAGACTTATGAATGAAACAATAACAATGTTAGATATAGAGATAAATAGGTTAGAGAATGAATTGTACGAAAGTGGTGAAGACTTATTTGATGAAACCTCTAAGAATACAGTTAAGAATAAGATGATGGCAGGAGAAATAATTGAGAGAAAAGTTATTAATCGTACTGCTATAGAGTCTAGAAAGGTTATCTCGGAAATTGAAAAAGACATAAAGGTTGATTTAAAGGCATATACAGAAGAGGATTCAACTCTTGATTTTGAAGAGAGTAATAATACTAAAAAGAATGATATTAATGCATTACTGAATGGTCTGGATGATTTCGCATTAGATGACTATGATGATGAACTTGAGAGCAGTAGCGAGTTATGGGAAAAAGATGCTATGAGAAGATTCAGTAGATATTAAAAGGCAGATTCAAGATTTCTAAAGATTAAGAGGATATTAAAAATAACTTGACAAGATTTATTTTATGGTTTATATTTTAAAAAGAGCAAAGGCGTTCTGAATTTATTTTAGTACGCTTTTTTGTTTTTTAATATAGTAAATGCTGAGAAAGAGACTGGGACATATGGAATATGACAGGAATATGATGTCACCGACTGAGAGCATCATTCAATGTAACTTTGGACTGGAACACTCTGGAGCAGATTTATCGAAAGGCATATGCTTATTAGGTAAATACGTATACATGCGTTAAGTGTTTAGAGAGTAAGAAAAAACTTGTTAAAGATTTTTTTGAAAAAGATTTTCTTAAATGCGGGTGGTACCGCGGATTCATGATAATCCGTCCCGGGATATGTAGCAATATCCTGGGATTTTTTTTGTTTTATAGGAAATTCCTCGAATTTTCTATAAAACAAAAAGAGGACGCACACTCACAAAAGCAGTTCTGCTGACAATGATATAAACAGATGAATATTTGTATTTAAATTGGCCTGACGGAGGCTCATTATTGAGCAGTCTTGCTGTGATAGGCTTTAGTCAGCGAAAATCAGCCAGTGAGTCTGCTCGGTTTTTTGAAAAAATCCTTTGGATATAGAGATTAGAAAAATGAATGGAGGAAAGCAAAATGGCAGAATTAAACATTTACAGAGATGTAACACTTAATAATGTTAAAGAAGAGGATATTGGCAAAGAAATAAAGGTTGCAGGCTGGGTAGAGAATATCCGTGACCATGGTGGAGTTTCATTTATTGATTTGAGAGATATGTATGGTGTGGTTCAGGTGGTTTTACGTAATACGAATTTATTAGATGGCATCGTAAAAGAGGACTGCGTATCTGTTCAGGGAACTATTGAGAAGAGAGATGAGGAAACATATAATCCAAAGATTCCATCAGGAACGATAGAAGTTGAGGCGCATTCGATAGACATACTTGGAAAAGTTTACTCACAGCTTCCGTTTGAAATTCAGACTTCGAAAGAAATCAGAGAAGATTTACGACTTAAATACAGATATTTAGACCTTAGAAACCAAAAGGTCAAAGATAATATGATTTTTCGTTCAAACGTAATACGATTCTTAAGAGATAAGATGACAAATATGGGATTCATGGAAATTCAAACACCAATTCTATGTGCCTCATCACCGGAAGGTGCCAGAGATTATATTGTTCCCTCAAGAAAATATAAGGGGAAATTCTATGCATTACCACAGGCACCACAGCAGTACAAACAGCTCCTTATGGTATCAGGATTTGATAAATATTTTCAGATTGCACCATGTTTTAGAGATGAAGACGCAAGGGCAGACCGTTCGCCGGGTGAATTTTATCAGTTAGACTTTGAGATGAGTTTTGCAACTCAGGAAGACGTATTTAAAATAGGTGAAGAAGTACTCACGGCTGCGTTTGAGGAGTTTGCATCGGAAGGTTTTTCAGTAACTAAGGCGCCATATCCAATTATAAGTTATAAACAGTCTATGCTTGAATTTGGTACAGATAAGCCGGATCTTAGAAATCCACTTAGAATTACAGATGTGACAGAATTTTTTCAGAGATGCAAATTTAAGCCTTTTCATAAGAAAACAGTACGTGCCATAAAAGTTGATAAAGAAATGTCAAAAGGTTTTCATGAGAAACTTCTTAAATTTGCCACATCTATTGGAATGGGAGGATTAGGATATTTAGAAGTGGCAGAGGATTTATCGTATAAAGGACCAATTGATAAATTTATTCCGGAGGAAATGAAGAAAGAATTATTAGAGAGTACAGGACTTGAAGCAGGTGATACGATATTTTTCATTGCAGATAAAGAGGCAAGAGCCAATCTTTATGCGGGACAGATAAGAACCAAACTCGGTGAAAAACTTGATTTAATTGAGAAAAATGCATATCGTTTCTGCTATATCAACGATTTTCCGATGTTCGAATATGATGAGGAAGAGAAGAAAATAGGATTTACACATAACCCATTTTCGATGCCGCAGGGTGGTTTAGAAGCACTTAACACAAAAGACCCGCTTGACATTCTGGCATATCAGTATGATATTGTATGTAACGGCGTGGAATTATCCTCAGGAGCAGTCAGAAATCATGATATGCAGATAATGGTCAAGGCATTCGAAATCGCAGGATATGATGAAGAAATACTTAAAAGTAAATTTGGGGCATTATATAATGCATTCCAGTATGGAGCTCCACCACATGCAGGTATGGCTCCCGGTGTTGACCGTATGATTATGCTTCTTAGAAATGAAGAAAATATAAGAGAGATTATTCCATTTCCTATGAGTGGAACGGCGCAGGATTTGATGTGTGGCGCACCAAATGAAGTAACAGAACAGCAGTTGAGAGAAGTTCATATTAAAGTCAGAGATTAGCAGCAGTATTGCGGCAATAGTATGGTGTTAATATGACATCAGTTATACACAAATGGTTAAATGAAAGGAGCGGCATATGGCAAATGTAATTTCAGATGAAATTATTGATTATGTGGGTATTTTAGCAAAATTAGAATTGAGTGCCGAGGAAAAAGAGCAGGCAAAGACAGATATGGCAAGTATGTTAGATTATATTGATAAATTAAATGAATTAGATACTGAAGGTATTGAGCCGATGAGTCATGTATTTCCTGTTAACAATGTATTTCGTGAAGATGTGGTAACTAATGGAGATGACAGGGAGAATATACTTAGGAATGCACCGGAGGAAAAAGACGGAATGTTTAATGCACCTAGAACTTTTGATTAGGCAACGCAGAAATGAGGTAAGAAATGAATATTTTAGACTATACTGCAACAGAGCTTGCAGCCAAAATAAAAGCAAAAGAAGTATCTGTAACTGATGCCGTAGAAGCAGTTTTAGAGCAGATTGATAAGAAAGAGCAGACTTACCATTGCTACGTTACCATGGATAAGGAGAATGCTCTTAAGAAGGCAGAAGAAGTTCAGAAAAAGATAGATGCAGGCGAACTGACTGGCCCTCTTGCAGGAGTCCCTGTGGCTGTTAAAGATAATATGTGTACAGAAGGAATGCTTACAACCTGTTCATCTAAGATACTTAATAATTTCGTTCCTACATTTTCATCTGAGGCGGTTCTTAACTTAGAAAAAGCAGGAGCAGTGATTATCGGTAAAACGAATATGGATGAATTTGCCATGGGCTCGACAACAGAAACGTCTGCTTATGGAGTGACTAAAAATCCATGGAATACCGAACATGTTCCGGGTGGTTCGTCGGGTGGTTCGGCAGCGGCAGTGGCAGCGAAAGAATGTTATTACGCTCTTGGTTCAGATACAGGCGGTTCCATCAGACAGCCGGCAGGATATTGTGGTGTGGTAGGAATGAAGCCTACGTATTCAACAGTATCAAGATATGGATTAATAGCATATGGTTCGTCATTAGACCAGATTGGACCATTATGTAAAGATGTAACAGACTGTGCCACAATACTTGAGGCTATTACAAGTTATGACCCTAAAGATTCTACATCGGTTAAACGTGAAGATGCAGATTTTACATCAGCACTTATAGATGATGTGAAAGGAATGAGAATTGGTATTCCAAGAGATTATCTTGGAGCAGGTTTAGACTCAGAAGTAAAAGAAGCCGTTTTAAAAGCAGCAGATGTACTTAAGGAAAAAGGAGCGCTTGTGGAGAAATTTGACTTAAGTCTCGTGGAATATGCAATACCGGCATATTATACCATTGCAGCGGCAGAAGCCAGTTCTAACTTAGAGAGATTTGATGGAATAAAATATGGATATCGTACAGAAGAATATACGGATTTACACAATATGTATAAAAAGACACGTTCGGAAGGTTTTGGAGCCGAGGTGAAACGAAGAATTATGTTAGGTTCATTCGTCTTAAGTTCAGGATATTATGATGCATACTATCTGAAAGCATTAAGGGTAAAGGCACTTATTAAGAAAGCATTTGATGAGGCTTTTGCTAAATATGATGTAATACTTGGACCTGTGGCACCGACTACAGCTCCACGATTAGGTGAAAGCCTTGCGGACCCGATAAAAATGTATCTTGGCGACATTTATACAATATCAGTTAATCTTGCGGGACTTCCGGGAATATGTCTTCCGTGCGGAAAAGATTCAAAGGGACTTCCAATCGGTTTACAGCTTATCGGTGACTGTTTCAGAGAAAAGAATATTATCAGAGCAGCATATTCTTATGAACAGGCAAGAGGAAAATTTGTAAAGGAGACGGATAAAGATGAGTAAAGTATACGAAACAGTTATTGGTCTTGAAGTACATGTGGAACTTGCCACTAAGACAAAGATTTTCTGTGGCTGTTCAACTGGATTTGGTGCCAAACCCAAT
>CAZQRO010000076.1:6718-9752 GCA_964595785.1 uncultured Eubacterium sp. | reverse complement strand
TATGTACATCTGCGTTATTAGCACTAAGTGTTATAGACTGGAGAACGTTTGAGATTCCAGCAGCCTTTAATATCTTCATCGGTATTTTAGGCATTATAAGATTACTTACAGACTTAGAACATTGGTATATATATGCCATAGGTCTGGTATCGGTAAGTGGTTTTTTATATTTATTATTTTTAATCACTAAAGGAAGAGGTATTGGCGGTGGTGACATTAAATTAATGGCAGCCGCAGGTTTGTTAGTAGGTTGGAAGTACATAATTCTTTCTTTAGGTTTAGGCTGTGTATTAGGTTCAATTATCCACGTTATTTTGATGAAAGTACAGAAAAAAGACAGAGTACTTGCGTTTGGACCATATCTTTCATTAGGAATATATATTTCAATGATATGTGGTAATCAAATTATTGAATGGTATTTGAATACGTTTATTTATTAACAAAAACTATTGAGGGAGGCTAAGAAATGGCATCTAAAACACTAACAATTGAAGTTGGTAATGAATTCATTAAAGTCTGTGAAATGCAGAACAATAAAAATACTGTAATGGTTCATCATGCAATTTCAGTACAGACACCGGAAGATACCGTAGAGGATGGATTTGTTAAGGATATTAACCAGGTATCGGAAGCTATTAAAGGAGCATTGGCAGGAGAAATGATTTCGGCTAAAGAAGTTACTTTTGTCCTAAATTCTTCAAGAATAGCTACCAAGGAGGTTATTCTTCCACTGGTAAAAAAAGAAAAAATTCAGGAATTGGTAAATGCTAACGCATCAGAATATTTCCCGGTAAATATTGATGATTATGTATTATCGTATACTGTTCTCGAAGAAAAGAGAACAAAAGAGGAACAGAAGTTAAGAGTACTTGTATTCGCAGCTCCTGAAGGTATGGTTGAAAGTTATTTTGCTTTGGCGAGAATTCTTGGCATGAGAGTTACAGCAGTAGATTATGCAGGTAACAGTACATTGCAGTTGATTAAGATTCAGATTGATAACAGACCTACATTAGTCGTACAGCTTGGTATGGATACGACTATTGTTTCGGTGATGAATAATAATATTCTCCAATTACAGAGAACGATTCCTTATGGTGAATCGTTACTTCTTAATTCAGTAATGGAAAGCAGAAATGTTAATGCTAATGTGGCATTAGAGTTATTATCTTCCGCACAGATTGTTAAAGAAAGTCTTGATAGAGATGAAACAACAGGTTCACTTAAATACCTTATCAGTAACGTTAACCGTGTTATCGAATACTATTCCAGCAGAAATACAGAAGCACCGCTTCAGAAGATAGTAATTATTGGTGAAGGAGCAGATGCACTTGGTATGGATGTTCTCTTTGCAAACGAGACGAGTTTGCCGGCAGAGCGACTAACGTTATTAAAGAATGTTGAATCTTATAACAGAATTAAGGTTTCAACTTCATTATTAAAACAGTATATGGCTAACGTAGGTGCTTCACTTAATCCAATACATTTGCAGCCAAAGACGATGGCAAATGGTAAAAATGCTAAGGATAAGCCAGAAAATATTGTACCATATATTGTTGCAATGGGAGCGATGATTATAGGAGCTGTTATTTTAGCAACAATCCCTCTTGTACGGTATGGTATAAAAAAATCAGATAAAAGTAAGTTAGAGAATAGAATTGAAGAACTGGCACCTGTAGAGGCTACATATAATGAGTACTATACTGTATTAGACAAATATAATGATTTAAATGCATTTTACATATCAACATATAATAATACAGAATGGACTGTGGATTTAATAAAGTATTTGCAGAATATTATGCCTTCTGATATGAAGATTAATTCTTTGTCAGTAAGTGATGGCAATGTTAATATTGCATGTGTTACAAAACAAGAATATGAAGTGGTTGATTTTATTAATTCACTTGAAGAGGAGAAACATATAACGAATGTTGTCACGGCTGGATATACAAAGGACTATGAGTCAGGAATAGTTTCATTTAGTTTAACATTTAGTATTATTAATGATAATCTTATTACAAATGAAGAAACTACGGTAGCAGGAGAGGAGGTAAAATAGATATGAGTGAAGCAAATAGAAGTTCATTTTCAAATAATATGAAATATCTTTTTGTTATTGTTGGAATCTTGGCATTAGTAGCATCATATTTTCTTGTATTTAGCAAGTATAATAAGAAAATAGATAGTATAAACAGCGAGATTGATGTATTAGAACTTAGAAAAGATGATTTAGTTTCAAAGAATGATAATAAAGATAATATAGTTGCAGAAACAAAAACAACAAATCAGAAATTTGAAGAATTAGTAAAAAAGTTTGCACCCAATATTACATATCAGAGTCAGTTGATGGATAATTACAATATGTCTCAAAATATTGGTATTGAGATACCAACAGTAGGTGTTACAGCAGTTTCAGAAGCATATACTTTTGGGCAGATACCTACATCTAATCCTAATGGAGGTGTTGGAGGATTAGGGGCAGAAAATAAAGGTGTTGTAATGACATATAATATTTCTACAATTGGAACATATGCACAAATGACAGAGACAATCAACTATATATTGAATGAAAATGGAAAGAGAAAAGTTCCTTCATCAATTTCATTTGCATATGACTCAACTACACAGGAAGTTGCATTAACAATTTCTGCTAAAGAATATGCTATAATTGGAACAAAAAGTAAATTATCAGAAATAAGTATTCCGGCATTCCCTAAGTCAACACAAAATATATTCTATAACGAGATAATTACTCAATAATTAACAACATATTACTGGTGCGTCTTCACCGGTAATATGTTATAAAAAGATTGTTAAAGAAGGGAGAAGACAAAATGTATTTAGAGAAAATTAAAAAGAATGATAAAGGATTTACGTTAGTAGAGTTAATATTAACAGTTGTTATATTAGCACTTGTCACGGCTCCCTTTTTAAGCAGTTTTGTTTCAGCGTCAAAGACAAATGTTGAATCAAAGAGGATTCAGGAGGCTAACGAACTGAGCCAGTATATAATAGAACAGTTTAAGGCATCATC
>CAZQRO010000076.1:3154-6708 GCA_964595785.1 uncultured Eubacterium sp. | reverse complement strand
AAGATACAACATATATAATTGATGGTAACAATTATTTATCATCAAAATATACGGGTTCGGTTTCTAAGGCAACTACAGATGGTTCGCTGCCAGCGGGTTTTTCGGAAAAATATTCAGCAACATTAGAGTTAACACCTGCAAAGTCAGTAGTAAATAAAGATGATGCAATACCGGTTATTGATAGTCTTGATAAAACTGCATGTGCGGTGTTTGTACAGAATATTACTAGATTTGATGCTGCATATGGTTCTAGTGCGTCTTCAAGAGATGTATTAGTATCAATAGATTATGCAAGTGGATTATACAATGTTACATTAACGATATCACATAGAAAAACAGATGGAACTCTTCTTGGAACAAAATCAGTTACATGGAACTATTCGGTAGTTCCTTCAGTATATATTTTATATAAACCATTAAGCGATAGTGATACCATAAAAATCGAAAATAAACTTTCTGATAGTACATTAATAAAAGATATATATACAGGCGAGAAAGATTATGTGAATGTTTATTTAATTAATCAAAAAGATGCAGCATCAGGTACATATTATAAAAGTGTTTTGTCAGATAATGTTAAACTAACTGAGCAACCTGACGGAATAAAAATTAACACATATACATTAACTAATTTGGCGGATATAAGTAAATCAGATACATTAGCAAGTACTATTTTATATACTAATATGAAAACAGGAGCAGATAAAAACGATACAATTAATGGGCCGGTGAAAATGAAAAAAATTGAAACAATATATAATTTAAATGTGAATGTAAAGTTTGATGGAAAAGAAGTTTCAACGTTTAATTCGACCAAAACAGTAAGTGACTAGGAGGTGGCAAGATAAATGATAAAGAAAATTAATAACAAAGGTAATACTTTAGCAATTGTAATTATAGGCATATTTATTTTGTCAGTATTAGGCACACTGATTCTTGGAATCACATCGACTAACTATAGAATGAAATTAAATGATAAAAAAAACGAAACAACATTTTATTATGCGGAGAAAGCAATTGATGAGCTTTATGCAGGGATTGGTGCAGATGTAATGAAATGTGTTACAGATTCTTATACTCAGGTATTGGAGGAATATGTTTCAATTGCAGCAGCTGACGCAAGTAGGGCTAATGATAAATATAAAATTTTATTGCGTGATAAAATAACAGGTATATATGCCGATGGAGATATTAAAACTGTAGCTGGAAGTAAAACGAATGTTCAGGAGATGTTTGAATGGATTAATAGTAAAACTTATATATCAGCAGTTGATAGATATGAATTCTCATTATTTAGTCCAACTTCAGAAGGAACAGAAATAAAGTATTATGAGAAAAGTATTGACCTAACAGACCCAAGCAAGATTATTTTGAAAGAAGTGTTGACCGCGAATGGTAATACTTTTCATGATGTTGACGTTATAAAAATAAATAATGTTGGATTGAGATGCGAATCAAAAAATTCAGGATATTCATCAAGCGTAATTACAAATTTTCAAATAGAAGTACCAGATATTGATATGGATTTTACAGATTCAAAATTATCAGCAGGATTAGAAGATTTAGCAAATTATTCTTTGATATGTCAAGGGGCAAATTTACAAAGAGACTATTTTAATACTGTTAATGGCAGAATTCAGCCGGCGATTTCAGTCAACGATAGTGCAAAAGTTACGATTAAAGGAAATGTATATGCAGATGGTACAGTATACAATGCAGTAGATAAGTATACAACATCAGGACAACCTTATAAAGAAAATTCATCCACAGTTGTTAGTAATAATCCTTCAATAAAAATTGGGAATAATGCAGAACTTAATATTAATTCAAAAGTATTAGTTTGTAATAATGATTTTGTTTTGAATACAAATTCATCAGCTACACTAAGAAATATGGTGGGTGCAGATGTTTTTGATACTACAGATTCTTTGCAGTTTTTTGTTAATAATATAAAAACTGAGATGGGGACAGATGGAGCAAAGTTAGATATTGCAGGTAATACGATTGTAAAAGATGATTTGGAAATTAATGGTAAAAATAGCAAAATTGTGTTAAAAGGTAACTATTTTGGCTATGGATTTAGAGATAATGACAATAATGGTGTCGAAGATGCATCTAATGCAATAACAGGATTTGTAGCATCCTCTGCGACTACATCTGAGCATACTCAAAGCAGTGCGATGATTATTAATGGAAACGGTGCAACATTGGATATGGATGGTTTGAGTAAACTTGTCTTAGGTGGAAGAGCATATGTTGATCTTGATGCAAGCGGAACAAATACATCATATATGACTGGTGAATCAATTTCGTTTAAAGGAAATCAGAATATCTATCTGGCAGATGAAGAATTGATTGGAAGTAAGGTTGCAGGAATGAATCCTGTGAAATTATCAACATTAGCAACCTTGGGATATACAGACGGAAGTGAATTAACATATGATATCTTAGGTGTTCCGGCAGAAAACAGAGATAAAATAGTTGCTAAAAAAATAGATGAAGATGTATATTTTTATACAAAAAATCCCAATCCAGATAATCAGACATCATATTTTATGAATGCAATGAAGAATTCACAAAAAAGACAAAATTTACTTAAGCAAATACAAAAATTAGATGTAGAGAAAGTATCATTTAGTTCATCACTTTTATCATATACGGCAGGTTCAATCATGAAAGCAAGTGTAACTGAAAATGGTAATGTTGATTATTCACTTCCCGTTTATGGTGAAAAGGGAATAACAACAGCAGACTTTTTATCAATTCGTAATGTTATAAATGATAGAGTAAAAAGTCTTGTACCTTCCTTGAAAGATATAAGCAGTACACATATTTTGGGGCAAGACGCATATATGGAGAATGGGACTGAAAGTAAAATCTCACCATATGAATATTATATAGACAGAGATAAACTTCTTGATAATTATTATGGTATAAGAGAAGAACAAGTAGTTGATTTACAAAATCCTACGGCAATACAATCATCATTAGGAACACTTACACAAGAACAGCAGACGGCGTTGGTAAATGAAACAAGGAAGATTTTAATAGATGAAGGTGTACTTGATTCATCATTAGGAAATATCGGAAGTGTAAAAGTAGGATATGTTATTAGTGCTGAAGCAGGAAGCACATCAGCAACACCTGTAACATTTGATGCAGGAGTTATTGTTGCAGAATCACCATACACTATTAATAAAAATTTCACTGGACTGATTATATGTAATGGTGAAATGTATGTTTCTGGTAATGTTAATATAAATGCAAGTGTGAAACTTTCAATGTTATTTTTATCGACAATTCCAGCATTGCAGGATATCCTTAAACTCGATGTTAAATTATCAGGTGTAAGCGAAACAGGTGATATAGTAGATATAGATAGTGTGAAGTATACTGATTTAGTTAGTAAATCCAATTGGCGAAAGAGTAATGAGTAATTGATATAATATTATGAAAATCGAAGGAGTGGAAAATATCATGGATAAAAAAAATCATAATAAAGGATTTTCGTTAGTGGAAATAATTGTAACAATAGCAATTATGGCAGTTGTTAC
>CAZQRO010000076.1:0-3144 GCA_964595785.1 uncultured Eubacterium sp. | reverse complement strand
TACAGGATTGTCAGTGTCAATTTATTCATGGACAAAATCTGCTCGTCTTAAGGAAACAACTAATGGTATAAATTCAGCAATTAGTGAATTGAGGTCAACAACACTTTCTAAGAATGGAAGATATAGATTGTGGATTTATAAGAAAGCAGCTGACAACACAAATTATGCAGTTATACAAAAATATAATTCAGTGACATCTAACTGGGAGGAATATTCCACAGAAAAAATAGGTTCAAAACCATCTATTTACTGCGTTGACGCAGCAGGAAATGATTTAGTATTAGAAAATAAAGCATTTGGAAATCAAGTTTATATTGAGTTTAATAAATCAGACGGCTCATTTAGTACCGCAAACTGCTTTTCAGCAAGTGGAAGTAATGTAAATATAGATGAAATAAATGTTTCATTTGGCGGTAATAATAAAACAATTAAACTTGTATTATTGACTGGTAAACATTACATTGAGTAAAGGAGAACAAGGAATGGTTAATAGAAGAAAACTAAATAACAGAGGATTTACATTAATCGAACTACTTGTTGGTCTTGCTATTTCTGCTATTGTAATTTTAGCTGCATATTCATTAGTAATGGTTGGAACAGATAATTATAATACAACGAATAAAACAACAACATTACAACAAGAAAGCACATTTACAACAAATCTTGTCGGTGAAAGTATAAGAGCAGGTATACAAGAGAATACGTCAGTAATATGCACTGGTGATAATGTTGAAATACATACGGGTAAAAAGGTATTTTACTATGATAAGAGTAAAACGTCTTTGTATGTTTACGAGGATAAAAAACCTGTTGGTGATTCATTATACTCATCAGATAAAAGTGAAAATCTTGTTTCAAAACACATAACTTCTTTTGAAACTAAATTTGTATCTAAAGATAGTAGTGCGGAACCAAAATATCCGTACACTACTACGCAAACAGCTTTTTCTAATTTAATAAAAGTAAAAATTGAGGTTAATGTAAAAAATAAGAAAGATGTTACGGAAGTAATCTATCAGATACGAAATAACAGTTGAGTTGTAGAAGGAGGAATGAAAAATGGCAGTCAGGAACTACATATTAAAGAACAAAAAAAAGAATATTTGCATATTTATAAGTTTGATTATGTGTATTGCCATAGCATTTGTGGTTAAATATGTAAACAGTACAAATGCAGGTGTTTTTGTTAAAGACGAGAATGGTAATAATGTACAAATTAACGAGATAAAAGTATTAGAGATAATTGCTAGAGAAGGTGAACAGGTTCTTGGGTATACTGTAGAGGGCCAGGAACCTATTAGTGTTGCTGATATAGAAAAATACAAAGGGACTATGGATTTAGATATTAGTGATTTTAAAGATGCAACAGGTTATGTTCTTGATAAGAAGAGCAACGAGGATGGAACATTTAGTTATGAAGTGAAAGGCAATGAACTTAATAATACTTTCAATGATAATGTTTTAGGTCAGTCTATGTCTGCCGGAGAAATTGTAATTAATGCAGTTCAGGCAAATGATGTGACGGTTAATGATGTTCAGAATGCAGATTTGATATATATAAACAGCAATGATTATAATGATAATTTACTATATTATTATGATCAGTTTGTTTGTAATGGAAAGATGGATATAAAACCAGGAGAAAAGGGTGAGGGATATAATGATAAATTTATGCGGAATGAGGATAAATTAGTTATAGCAATTTCAAAAATAGTCAATTCAGCAGGAGATGAAAATAAAGTAAATGATCTGAAAGAAGAAGATTTTGAATTTTTGAAATTAGAATATGCAGATTCTGAAGATGTAGTGAATTTATCAAATTATAAAGTATATAATTTTCAGGCATATAAGAATAAATTTGTTTCAATGGAAAGTGGTTTATTACCTGAAAATATTAATGAGGCAATTCAACAGATTAATCAGATATTTGCTATATGTAACGAAGATGAGAAAAAAACGGCAAGATTGTATATACAAACATTGGCAGGAAAAGCATTATCTGACGAACAGAAACAGAATATAATTAAAGATATTGTTATAGGCGAATATACAAATTATGTAGCTATTAATGATGATGCATATTGTGATGAACTTTTTAAGTATAAAACAGGTATAACAGAACTTGGTATTGCTAATTTGATTGATAATGTTAATGCCAATGTATCAAGTAATGCATTACAGAAACTTTTAGAGTATAAGATTAGAGCGAATGAAGCAGTTTCAACATCGGAAAATCCAGTTACGGGAGAGTATATGTATGGATTTAATGATGAAGATTATTCAAATATATATGCATATCTTCAACAGGTGAACTTAGGAACAGTAAACAATGAATTTCTAGTTAAATATGTTAATATGTTTTTAAATAAAGATTTAATTTATGATAATGTAACAGATAGTGCATCTATTAGAGAATTAATTACATCAGTAAATAAAGAAATTGCAGATGAAGCTCGTCAAATAATTGCAGATTCAATTGGAAATACGGATTCTATGGATACATTTTCTGAAAATGCAGAAAGAACTTTTACACTAGCTGATATTAAAGGATATAATAAATTCTATCTTACAATTTATTTGGATAATATGTATTCAGAGAATGATGTAGATATATTAAAGACTGATGGTAAGTTTGACATTTCAAAAATGGAAACTTATTTTGCAAATATTAACACTGATACTGATATTGAGGAGTCGGTATTAGTTTCTGGTGATATTTCATGGAAAGCTGCATATGAAATATATTCAAGAGTGATGTCAGAAGATGTCGCGTTAATGTATAACACACGGTTACTTACGAATAAACTTATTGGTGATTATGAACAAGACTTATCAAATAGTGAATCAGGATTAGATAATACAAACAATATGTATAAAATGTTATTATTATCAAGGCAGATTAGAGATACATATTATACAGATAATCTTGTAGATAAAATTGACTCCGATGGTGTTTATTATCCAAATGGCATTGATAATGAAGAAAATCAGGCGATAAAAAGTTGGTATATGGGAACGTTTGGAGCTGATTATACGCTTGAAGATGGAACTGTTAATTATACAAAATATCATGAGCCTGAAGTTGTTGGAGATACATATGGCGCAAATGGTGTAAAAGGAAACAGTGTAAATTATATTTATAAA
>CAZQRO010000075.1:0-10090 GCA_964595785.1 uncultured Eubacterium sp. | reverse complement strand
TGCACAGTTTCCGGAAACATGTCAACCGCACACACTTTTTCCACTTTATATCCTCTCGCCGTCAACACTTCCAAATCCCTTGCCAATGATGTTGGTTTACATGAAATATATACGATTCGTTCTACACCATACTTAATAATCTTATCCAAAGCCTTTGGATTAATTCCATCACGCGGCGGGTCCAATACAATAATTTCCGGTTTATCTTCAATTTCATCAATTACCTTCAGTACGTCTCCGGCAATAAATTCACAATTTGTAAGTCCATTAAGCTTAACATTTTCCTTAGCTGCCTCCACTGCCTCTTCTACGATTTCCACTCCGATTACCTTCTTTGCAACTGGCGCAAGCATCTGTGCAATCGTTCCTGTTCCACTGTATAAGTCAAAAATCAGTTTATCTTTGGTATCTCCCACAAATTCCCTTGCCCTTTCATATAGACGCTCAGCTCCTAATGAATTCGTCTGAAAAAATGAAAACGTCGAAATCTTAAATTTCAGTCCGAGAATTTCTTCGAAAAAATATTCACTTCCATATAACACTTCCGTCTTATCACTCCGTACCATATCAGCCAGACCATCATTGTAAATGTGCATGATTCCCACAATTTTCCCAGTTAATTTAAGGTTTAATAATTTATCTGTCAACGCCTTCAAATCCATATCTAATGATGATGTAGTTACGAGACTTATTGTCATTTCCCCGGTAGTTACTGCCCTTCTTACAAGAAGATGCCTTAGATATCCTTCCTTAGTCATTTTATGATAAAAAGGTGTGTGTTTATCCTTGAAATATTCAAGTATAGTTTTCAGAATACAATTATAATCTTCATTTACAATTTTGCATTCTGTTGTACTCACAATATCATAAAAACTTCCTTTCTTATGAAGTCCAAGAGCAAGTTCACCACCCTTGCATTCATCTCCAAAAGAAAATTCCATTTTATTTCTATAGCCAAATTCATCAGGGCTGCCAATAATTCCCTGAAATTCATATGGCTCCTTTATAACACTGTCTATAATACTTTTTACTGTATTTTTCTTAAAGTTAAGTTGTGTCTCATAACTCATGTTCTGGTATGTACAGCCCCCACATACACCAAAATGCGGACATGGTGGAATTCTGTCTTCCAAATCGGATTTTTCTATAATCTCCAATAAACGTCCCTCACATTTGCCGGAACGCTTCTTATTCACCTGAAATCTCACCTTCTGTCCAGGTAAAGCTCCCTTTATAATTACAGGCACAATAACATTTTCTCCATTACGTTCCTCATCAAAGTATATAGTTCCCTTATTAGGAAATGTAAATTCACTCACAATCCCTATATATTCCTGTCCTTTTTTCATTTCTGATGCTCCAATTCGTATTTTGATTTAAACATTATAACATAAAAATACTGACAAAAAAACTACTCTTCTGTCAGTATTTTTACTAATTTAATTTATCATTCAAATCATCTAGTTTGCTTTTCTTTGAATCCTTTTCCACATCTATGTCCGGCATAAATAAAATCCTAAGTGCCAATGCACCGCCACCAAATATAAGTACTAACATTAGAATTAATTCATATAATGAACTTCTCCTATATGTAAGGTTTACCGAAGAAATAACGCCTAAGACAATAAACAGTCCTCCAAGAATCGTAATTAATTTTCCCGCAAAACTTTTCGGAAAAATAACCCATACCATAATTCCGATAATAAGTGGAATTACTATCATTCCACCCGGAACTCCACGTCCTCCGAAAAGTCCCCATCTTCCATACATACTACCAAACGTAAATGCTTCTACACTTATCTGTTGTGAAAATAAATACAATCCCCTGTTTATACAAGATTCTACCACAGTATATTACATATAAACAGCTACCGCTTTTACACGATAGCCGCTATATCATATTAAATTAAATATAATGTTGATGTAATTATTCTTCTTCATCATCAAGGAAATCTTCTTCAAAGTCATCGTCTTCGAAATCCTCATCATCAAAATCTTCTAAGTAATCTTTCTTAAGATACTTACAAATTCCGTATGCAATTGCTGCTATAGCAAGTATTACGACTATACATGTAAAGACACAGCATGTTTTTTTCTTCTTCTTTTTCTCTTCTTCCTGTTTGTTGATGAGATTGCTAAGTTTAGACATACTAATAAAATTTTCAAGTTTATCCATTTTGCACAACCTTTCTTTCGCTCCATGCGAATGTTTTATAATTTGAAATATTTATAACTGACTACCCGATTCACAGTTGCTTCCTTTTCTGCTGCTAAGACTGCCTCTTCGACACACCACTCTGCTGCACGTCTCTGCTTCGTATATAATTTAACGTTACTTATAAGTTAGTATATCACTTTTAAGGAGTTTTTACTACATTTTTTTCAGTTTTGCAAATGATGCAAACATTTTCTTAGTTCCGGCAGTTACAAAATCCACTGTAACTTCATAATCTCTGCCGCCTTCTGTAATCTTTATTACCTGCCCTACACCAAATTTAATATGCTTTACCGTATCTCCCACGCCATACTCTAATGACTCCTGTTTTTTAACTGTATATTGTTTTGGTTCAAATGGCTTTGCGCTGAAAATTGGTTTTGCATTGGAACTATCCGATGGTTTTATGAAACCATCCTTTGAGGAAAGTTTTTCTGACGATACATTGGCATCCATGAGCAGGCGTGGTATCTCCTTAACAAATCTGGACACCTTGCCATATTGAACTTCACCTCTTAACATTCTTACCTTAGCACATGTAATTGTAAGACTGTCCATGGCTCTTGTAATTGCCACATAACATAGTCTTCTCTCTTCCTCTAAATCAGATTTATCTTCACTTGATAATGTCATATAACTCGGGAACAGACCATCTTCCATTCCACACAGAAATACTTTTGGAAATTCCAGACCTTTTGCGCTATGAATAGTCATTAACACTACATAGTCTTGTGTTTCATCTAAGCCATCAATGTCCGCTACAAGTGCAACTTCTTCTAAAAATCCGCTTAATGAAGGTTCATCTGTCTTCTCTTCATAATCGACTATCTTATTAAAGAATTCATTAATATTTTCAATTCTTCCACGAGCCTCATCAGTATCTTCTAATTCCAATTCCTTGACGTATCCTGTATCCTCTAAAATTTTTTCCATAAGATCTGATATTTTGCCGAATTCACTTTCTGCTCTTAATCTCTGGATAAAATCCACAAAAGGTTTAATTTTAGCAGCACTTCTCCCCAGTATCGCCATTGCATTATCATTTTTGAGTGTATCATAGAAACTCATATCATTAGCATCTGCAAATGTCTGAACTTTATCCACTGTAGTTGCACCAATTCCACGTTTAGGTACATTAATAATTCGTTTGACTGCCACATTATCCCTGCCATTATCCACAGTTTTCAGATATGCAATCAAATCTTTAATTTCTCTTCGCTGATAGAAATTTTGTCCACCGATAATCTTATAAGGAATATTTTCACGCATAAATTTTTCTTCAAGAACACGTGATTGAGCATTAGTCCTATATAAACAGGCAATATTATTATATGTAAATTCACCTTTACGCACTAACTCACTTATTTCATCTGCAATATATGAAGCTTCTTCATACTCATTTTCTAACTGTCTGAAAGTAACTTTTTCACCTTCCTGTCTTTCAGTCCATAGTTTCTTTTCTTTCCTTGACTCATTATTTGCAATAACAGCATTTGCAGTGTCTAAAACCATCTTAGTCGAACGATAATTCTGCTCTAACTTAATTACTTTCGCTTCACCGAAATGCTTTTCAAAATCCAGGATATTAGATATATTTGCTCCTCTGAATTTATAAATTGATTGGTCATCATCACCTACTACGCAGATATTTTTGTATTTATCAGCTAACAATCTGATGAGTAAAAACTGCACCGTATTAGTATCCTGATACTCATCAACCATTATATACTTAAATCTTTCCTGATAATTATTAAGTATATCTTCATTAGAACGAAGAAGGTCAACTGTTTTAACCAGAAGGTCATCAAAGTCCAGCGCATTACATTTTCTAAGTTCTAATTGATATTCTTTATATGCCTCAGCAATTTTTTTCTTACTGTAATCATCTGCATGTTCAAGAGCATAATCTTCCGGTAGAATCATCTCATTCTTTGCCTTTGAAATAGCGGCCAAAATAGTTTTTTCTTTCAAATATTTTGTATCAATCTTGAGTCTCTTACATATGGATTTAATAACTGATTTTTGATCATCTGTGTCATATATGGTGAAATTCGTATCAAATCCTAATCTGTCTATGTGTCTTCTTAGAATTCTTACACAAGTGGAATGAAAAGTACTTACCCATATGCTTTCAGACCCAAAACCCACCAGTTGGTCTACTCTCTCACGCATTTCCCCTGCCGCTTTATTCGTAAATGTTATGGCAAGAATATTCCACGGATTAACATTCTGCTCCTCAATTAGGTATACTATCCTGTGAGTAAGCACTCTGGTTTTACCAGAGCCTGCACCTGCCAAAATGAGAAGCGGTCCGTCAGTATGAAAGACTGCTTCTCTTTGTTTTTCATTAAGTGAATCGTATATGCTCATTAATTTCTTCCTTTACAATGCAAATAATATATGCACCACTATATATTGAATAAGTGGCGCTATATTTGCAATTCTATTACGCTAATTTAGTTCCACAATTTGAACAGAATTTTGCTCCTTCTGTCTTAGTTCCACAATTAGGACAGAACTTAGGTACTGCTCCTCCTTCTGCTCCCTGCCCAGACTGTGCCTGCTGCTGTACCGGCTGCTGCATAGGCTGTTGCTGCTGCATCATCTGAGGATTCTGGCCTCCAAAATTAACTCCTGCTGCCGCCTGCTGCATATTATTCATAGGTGCCTGCATAGAATTAACCATCTGCTGACCCATCATCATTCCCATCTGCATTCCTGCCATTGAATTAGCCATTCCTGTCATATTGTTAGCCGTTGAGCCGGCAGCTCCGCCTTTTTCCATTCCCTCAACCATTGCCATCTGAGTATATCTTCCCATATCTCCGACCATGCTCTGTGATGCTACTTTTTCCTGCATCTTCTTAACTGTCTCAGGATAGTTAAAACTTTCAATATTAAATGCTGTAATTGTTATACCTAATTTGATAATCTCCATATCAAGGTCATCTCTAATCCCCCTCGAAATATCAATGGCATTTGCCTGAAGATTAAACATATCCTTGCCTTCTTTTGTAATCCACTTCATAAGCAGCGGATTAAGGGTCGATGTTACCCTTTCCTTAACCTCATCTACCATAAACTGTTTCTTAATTCCTGCAATCTTCTCTATAAAAATATCATAATCATTTATTTTACAGCTAAATGTACCAAAGGCACCAATCGGCATACCACCAGGAAGTCCCGGAGCCTGAATACTGATTGGATTCTTAGTACCCCATCTCAAAGTAAATTCCTTAGTATTAATGAACAAAACTTCTGTACGTACACCACTGTTGAATCCGAATTTGATACCTTTTAATGTTGAAAGAAAAGGTATAATCTGAGATTCAATGTCAAAACTTCCGGGATCTCTAAAGATACCTTCCACCTTGCCATTATACATAAATATTGCATCCTGACCAGGTCTGATAATTAATTTACTGCCCTTTTTAATCTCGTCATTATTCCATTTCCAAAACATAATGTCGTCTCTTTGTTCCTGCCATTCAACAACATTAGAAAACTGATTTCCAAAAAGTCCCATCTTTATCCTCATTCCTGCGGTGTCATATATTCTTATTTTACTTAATAGTGTTTACACCGCTAACACTATTAAGTATTTTTTACCATTATGATTTATAATCTGCCTGCCATCTAATTTCTGCGATTATAAAATATAATGTTTCATATATTATATTTTTGCTCCGATAATTACAATATTTCATCTATCATACTATCTGTCAGATAATATCCTTCACCAAACTGATATTCATCATCTGCCTGAAGTCTCTCTGTTGTATATCCTGCCTCTGTACTATCTCTGTAAACCGAATTATCAGATTTCTTATTCTTATTGCCAAATATTAATGCAATTGCTACTATTGCTGCTACTATTGCTACAATGATACCAATCTTTACAGGGCTCTTTGGATAATCACCCTTAATCTTACCTGTCTGACCATTAATAAGAACTGTATAGTTCTTATTGCCATATGTAAATGCAGTTGCATAAATAGGTATAAGAATATGTTTATATGTTTCCTCTCTGTAATCCGGTGCAATCCTTATATTTCTGACCTCATCATAATGTTTTCTTACATCTTTTCTTGCCAAATCACGCAACTCAGTTTCCATAATTCCGTTAGCTTCTGAATGTGCATCTTCTAATGGAACGGTGTAGCATTCTGCACCATATCCTGACAAATATTCCGGAGAATATGAAGCAAGCTGCTTCTTAGTGTCATATGGTTCTATTCCTCTAAGTAAAGATGCTTTCATGTTCTTTGACCCTTTTACCTGAACGTCATCAAAGAATTCCTTTACACGTCCATGTGTATTATACCAATCTGTTTCAGTTTTTGTAACTGTTGAACCATCTTCTTGCTTAACCTCAACCTTACGGTGTTTACCACCCTCTGCTGAATAATCACACACAACATCAGCATCAAAAGTCCAATATGGAAGATATATTCCCTGAATCTTGTCACTTTCATACAACTGCTTTAATTTACCCGGCGCCAGCCATCTTTTATTAATCCATTTTGTAAATGTTTCTTTCACTTTGTGCTTATCTACCTTAAACGGAACTACACCATCAGGAACTATGGCTTCTTCCTGTTTCTCTGCCAAAACATATTTTGCTCCACAATACGGACATTCTGTTGCAGTACAGTCTGATGACACTTCGACTTTTGCTCCACACCCTTTACACTGCATTGTAGAAGATTGCTTCTCGGCTACTGTTATCGTTTTTGCTGCCTTTTTCGTGAAATTGTGTTCTATAATCTTATCTTTATCATTTACTATATTAATCTGCGTTTCACAATTAGGACACTTAAGTGTCTGGGTCTTTACATCAAATTCCATTACACCGCCACAACTGCTGCAGTAATAAATGTTGTCTGCCATTTTCATATACCTCTATTCATTCTGTTATACATTAACATTTACAATTTATTAACGAAAAAAAGTGCCTGGCATATCACCTTAGTGAAATGCCACGTTTAGGCACCTTTATGTTTCCAAGAACCAATTACAATCCCATCTGTGCTTTTAATGCTGCTAATTCATCATCAACTGCCGGAGATTCAACTGAGGCTGAATCATATTTAGCTGCAAGATTTTCAACACTTGAATCCTCTGCTGATGAATTCAACTCTGACATTGCATTAGCCTTGTCAAGCATACTGTCTGCTTTTGCTTCCATTCTGTCAAATGCTGACATACTTCCCTTAACACCTGCGACACTTGCACCAAGTTTATTCATCTTCTCCTGTGTTTTAGCTGCTGCAACTTTAGCCTTGATTGAATCCTTACGTGAATTCAAATCTGAAATGTCCTTACACAATTTATCATGCATCTGCCTCATCTTAGCTGCATTTGCCGAAGAAACTTCATATGACTGCTGTAAACTTGCCTGCTGTGTAGCTAACTGTGATTTCTTAGCAAGGAACTGTTTGGCATCCTCATCATTACCTGATACTACTGCCTTCTCTGCATACTGCTGATACTTAGCCATTTCTGCTGTACATTCATCTAATTGTCTCTTGCATCTTGTCTCTTCAGCCATTACCGCTGCAGTCTCTGCTTTAACTTTTCCTAAATCACTTTCCATGTCTCTTAAGTACTGATCAATCATCTTCTCTGGATCTTCAGCCTTATCGAGTAATGCATTAATGTTTGCTGACATTATGTCTTTGAATCTTGAAATAATTCCCATTTCCAAACTCCTCCTATTATAAAAGTTATTATTTTGTCGAATTTTCATCCGCCTATGTTCTGTATTATACAACAGTAAAGTTTAAAAGTCACTACTAAATATTTGAGAAATTAGTGTTTTAGGCTTGTCATCTAGTTTTTAATACTATATAATGTTTATTGTATAATTCAATACACGGTTTTAAATTATAACGTATTACTGAAAGGCAAGGTTACCATATGATAGATTCCGAAAAGTTACTTAATAATATAATTTCTAAATTAAATATAATTGATGAAGCAGATATTCCATCCATTGATTTGTATATGGACCAGGTTACTACTTTTATGGATAAACACCTTAAGGAAAATAAGCGTTTTGATGATGATAAGATATTGACAAAGACCATGATTAATAATTATGCCAAGAATGACCTTCTTCCTCCACCTGTTAAGAAACGCTATTCTAAAGAACATGTCATACTTCTTATTTTCATTTATTACTTTAAAAACATTTTATCAATTAATGATATTAAGACTATATTAGGTCCTATATCAGATAATTATTTTAATGACAAATCCAAGATATCTCTTGAGGAAATCTATGCATCAGCCCGTGGAATGGAAGATGATTTAGCAGAAAGTATTAAATCTGATATTCAGGACAAAATCAACTTATCAAAAGAAATGTTTTCAGATTCCAGCAGGAAAGATAAAGATTTCCTTCAGTTATTTTCACTTATTGTTGCTCTCAGTTTTGATGTATATATCAAAAAGCAGATGATTGAAGGAATCGTAGACCAGTTAAACAGAGACAATGTTGATACTGATTCAGATTCTAAAAAAGATAAAAAATAAATTAAAACTTCCAAGTTACTATATCAATTTCAAATTGGCATGGTAACTTGGAAGTTTTCTAATTCTATGTATCATAAAATTTACGTTTCTTTATTATTCTATTCCGGAATTCTTCCCATCACAAGTTCATAACCATCATTTCCATAATTAAGTGAACGGTTAACTCTGCTTATAGTTGCCGTAGAAGCTCCTGTCATTTTCGCTATTTCACAATATGTTTTCTTCTCACTTAGCATTTTTGCGACTTCATATCGTTGTGCCATTGACTGTAATTCATTAATAGTACACACATCCATAAAAAATTTGTAGCATTCTTCCTCATCTTTTAATGTCAGAACAGCTTGAAACAGATGGTTCATTTCTTCATTTCTTATTTTCTCACTCATCTCGTTTGTCTCCTTCTGCTAAATATACATAGCCTTATATTTATTTAAATATTTTTTTAATTCTTCAATATGATAATTCATAACAAGTTCATTATCAAAATCCACTTCATCCATTACCTCAAATGCTCTTTCATTATTTGCCACTATGTCTTCCGCATGAGCATCACTTCCTATAATGACCGGTACTCTGTATTCTTTACATAATTCAAGCATTTTCTTATCATTTTCTCTTGTATTTACCCTAAATCCGTTTGGCGACAGAGAACTATTGTTAACCTCAAGTAATGTTCCATATTCTTTTGCCGCTTTTACAATCTCCTTATAGTCTAATGGAATTCTTCCATCATCCGGATGACCTATGATATTAATAAGCGGATTTTTTATTGCTCCGATAACCGCTCTTGTATTCTCTTCCACGGTTCCCGCTTCATAACCGATATTAGCATGAATGCTTGCTATAACTATGTCCATCTCTTTAAGAAGATTTTCAGTCATATCAACTTTTCCATCATAATCTATTATATTCAATTCTACGCCTAATAGAACTTCTATTCCACTATATTCACGTCTTGCATTCTTAAGATTTGAAAAATAATATTCATGGCATGTTCCGGGCATCGTAACCGCATGTTCAGTTATTCCTAACATTGCTAAATTTTTCTTTTTAGCTGCTGCCACCATCTCTTTTATCGTATTATAAGCATGACCGCTGGCAACTGTATGTGTATGCATATCTGCTAAATATTTAAGTTTTTCCATTTAATCTCCGTTTCTGTGCAGCTTAACTGCGACCGACAAAACCATATTGTAATTCAATACTTTAACAGTTTACATTATAACAGTTTATCATTATTTATATAAAAATTCAACCCCACCTTTAATGTCATCCAATATTTAGCAGCTTTGAGGAATAAAAACTTTTCGCGATAAAATAGCCAGATTTCAAGCATAT
>CAZQRO010000074.1:1693-10448 GCA_964595785.1 uncultured Eubacterium sp. | reverse complement strand
AATACAAGTATTGATAAGAGGTTTTTATTTTGTTATAATGAAATAAGTTATGATTTGCGCATATATCTGCATTAATAGAAGAGAGGAAATTATTAATGACAGTATATTTAGTGGATTTTGAAAATGTTCGTTCAGAAGGTCTTAGAGGTGTGGAGGGACTTAATGAGGGTGATAAGGTAGTTATTTTCTATAGCAGGAATGCAGATGCAATAACATTTGACGTGCATATGCTGCTAAGCAAAAGCAGAGCCGAGATAGAGACATTCAGAATTCTAAGAGGAGGCAGAAATTCTTTGGATTTCCAACTCTCAACCTATATGGGATATCTGGTTATGGAAAATTGTTACAAGAATATTGTAATAATAAGCCAGGATAAGGGATTTCTTTGTGCAACAAGTTTCTGGGAGGAAAATAAGGAACTTTGTAACTGTACTATTAAACTCTGCAAGAGCATAGCAACTTCTGACATGGAAAGCAGCTCTAACGATGAATTTGACGATGGTTTAACAGGTAAATTTATTGAAAAAATTGAAGTCAGAAAGACACCTTTTGTTTCAAATAATGAGCCAGAGAAGACTATACCGCCGGTAAAACAAACCCACGGAATAGTATCCCAGACGAATGCCAGAACACTTAGTAATAAAGGAGAAACAAGAGGATTTGAAAGACAGCCTGTCAGACAGTTTGAAAAACGGTCTGACAGACCTGTCATCAGACAGTATGCTGATTTTAAATCAAGAACATTTACCGAAACAGCAAATAAGCCGGCAGTTAATACAGCAAGGTCAATAATAAAACCAGACACAAATGCAGTTAGAACAACGGAAGCACCAGACATGAATGTAAGCAGAACAGTAACAAAACCAGTATCTAAGGCTTCTAATAAACCGACAGAACAAAAGGTTAATTTGAACATTCAAAATCCAACATCTAAGAATAAGGTTTTTGCAGCAGAAGTAAAGCTTAATGTCGCTGATGACCTTAAGCATATAATTAATGGTAGATTCGATGAAAAAGTAGTACCATTATTGGTTGAAACACTGGGTATGTCCACAGGAAAACAGCATTTTTACAGAATGCTTGTAAGCAGACTTGGGCAGGAGCAGGGACACGAAATTTACATGATGATTAAAGGGCAGTATGCTAATTTGAAAAGAAAATAGGACGATGGTGAATAATGTTGCTAAAATCTAAGAAATTCAGTGCGGATTACAATTACATAAAGATAATTTTAGTGGCATTATTGAGTATTTGCACATGCCTGCTATTAGCTGCATGTGTCAAAAATGAAAAAAATAATACAGATAAAAGCGCAAACATAACTAATGAAAATGAAATAATTATAGATTTTATTAATGTGGGAAAGGGTGACTGTATGTTAATTCAGACACTTACCCATGTTTATATGATAGATACAGGATATGAAGAAACAGCAGATACAGTAGTAGATTTTCTAAATGAGAACAAGGTAAAAGCCATTGATGGAATTATTATTACGCATTATGATAAGGACCACGTAGGCGGTGCGACAGAAATAATTAAGAATTTTGATGTTAAGGAAATATACATGCCGGACTATGTTGGTGAGGGTAATAAGTATGAGAAATTTATGGAGAAACTTGAGAAATGGAATAAAACAGATCTGATTAATTATGTGACAGAGGATTTCAGCGTTAAGTTTGACGGAATAAAGATGGATATTTATCCTGCAAAAAAGAGCGAATATTTAAAGGAAAATGATTATTCGATTATTACAAATATTACTAATAACGAAGATACATTTCTATTTGCAGGAGATGCAGAAGAGGACAGAATAGATGAACTTCTGGGTGATTCCATGATTAGGGCAGACGTACTGAAGGTACCATATCATGGACATTTAGGACTTAACAGTATTCAGTTCATGGAAGAAGTATCACCGCAGTATGCAGTAATAACTAGTGATTCAGAGGCAGAGGTTTCCACAAGTATAGTCTATGAATTGCGGGAACTTGGTGCAGAGTGCTATTTTAACTGCAACGGGAATGTAAGATGTGTAAGTGAAGGAACGGGAAATATTAAGTTCACACAGTAGTGGTAAAAGTAATAATTATTTTGTATTTGTACTGCCTATTGCAGAAGAACTTGACTTAAAAAAGGCGGCTAAAGTTGTCTGCGAAAAGAATGTAGAAATGATTCATGTTAAAGATATCAATAAAATAACAGGCTATATAAGAGGCGGATGCACGCCTATTGGAATGAAGAAACAGTATAAAACGGTTCTGCATGAAAGTATAATGAAGTTTGATAAAGTTATCATAAGCGGTGGCAGAATAGGAGCCCAGCTTATATTGGCACCGGAAGATTTAATTGAGATTACTTCAGCAATTGTATCTGATATATGTATATAGAATAAACTTATATTTACAGGCTGTAAATATAAGACAGAGAAAAAAAGAGGAAAGCAGGTGTTGCGGATGTATAATTTTGATTATGAAGTTTGTGCAGTTTTTGTAACACTGATTATATTAGTTATTAGTTTTGTTGGAAGAGGAAGGCGGAGTGTCCAATTTAAAATATATGTTGTAATGGTTTTATCGCTCCTTATAGCCTCAGCAAGTGATGTGGTGTCGGCATATTGTTCTAATAATATGGAACGTTTTCCGCTGTGGATAGTGTATGCGTCAAATTATGTCTATTTTATTTTTAAAATAATTATGGCTATACTTTTTTGCATATATAATATTGAAAGTACAGAAAGAATATATAGGAATAACAGGAATATGTGGGGGCTGCTATTTATACCGGCTATAATTGAGCTTGTATTGTTAGCAGTTAATCCGTTTAATCACATAATATTCAGTATTGATAAAAACGATGGTTATGTCAGAGGAAATCTGATATGGTTAATATATGCAATAGGATTTTTCTATCTTGTTTTTACAGTTGTGTATGTTGAAATTTTTAGAAAAGTTATTGGTAAATTTGTGGTACACTGTGTAGAATTATTTGCATTAGTGGCAGTTGTACATATTCTTGTACAGTATAATTATCAGCATATTCTGATAGAGAGTTTTGGTGAATCCCTTTGTTTTCTTATGATTTATTTTAGTATACAGAAGCCGGAGGACTTAATGGATGGCAGGGTTGCAACATATAACCGTAAGGCATTTATGAGGAAAGCAAAGTTATATTTTGAAATAAAGATACCATTTTATATTATTTCAATAAGTATCGAAGATTATGATTATCTTGAGAAGACATTTGGAATCGAAACGATGAGCAATTTTGAGGTAAAACTGGCAGAATATCTTAATAATAAGGCTAAAAAGTTTGCTGTATACAGAGTATCTGATTATATGTTTTATCTTGAAGCAAGAGATATAACGAATGAAGAAACACGTAAACTGGCATATGAAATATGTAATGAATGTGACAGAGAATGGAAGATTGGGGAAATGGAAATACCGGCAGTGATGGACATCAACGTGATTAATTGTCTTGAAGATGTAAGCGATATGAATGAATTGTTTGCATGTGCAAGCTATTTTGCAAATGAAGACCATGGTAAGGAAACAAGAGTAGTATTTGCGGGAGATAGTGCGTATTTTAAAGGGAGAAGAAAGAGTAAGATTAAACTTGCCATTCACAAGGCTATTAAAAATAATGCTTTTCAGGTATATTTCCAGCCTATTTATTCGAATACAGATAAGAGAATTAATTCTGCCGAAGCGTTAGTACGACTTAATGATGATGAGATGGGATTTATTTCTCCGGAAGAATTTATTCCTATTGCTGAAGAAGATGGCTCAATAATTAAAATAGATGATTATGTATTAGAAGAAGTATGCAAATTTGTTAAGAATAATGATTTGAAAAGCAAAGGTATAGAATATATCGAGGTAAACGTATCAGTCATTGAATGTATGAAACATGATATGGCAAAACGGGTGCATGATAAGATTAAAAAGTATGGTTTACAGCCGGGACAGATTAATTTAGAAATTACAGAGACAGCAACAGTTAATTCGCCGCAGATGCTGGGAATCAATATGAACAGTCTGGTTGGAAAGGGTGTTCAGTTTTCGCTGGATGATTATGGGACAGGCTATTCTAACATTAATTATCTGATTAATCTTCCGTTTTATCTTATTAAAATAGATAAAAATATTGTATGGTCATCTTTCAAAAATGAAAAAGCCGGTATTGCATTGGACAGCAGCATACAAATGATTAAAAAACTTGGTTTTCATATTGTAGCAGAGGGAATTGAAACTTTAGAGCAGGCAGAGAAATTATCGGAGATGGGCTGTGAATATCTTCAGGGATATTATTATTCTAAACCACTTACAAAGGATAAATTTCTGGAATTTCTGAATGATTAGTGTGAAAAATATGCTTGATAGCATATTTAATGTGAAATAATTATGGATATTTTGTCGGTTATTTTGTATAATAAAAGGCGATGTGTGTAATTGTGAAAAAGATATTATAAACTACAGAAAATTCAGGAGGAAAAGTGATGAAAGAACTGAGTAATCAGACGGAAAATGTAGCTGGCGAAGCAATTAGAGATGTTAGGCAGTTAGGAATTCCTAAGACATTATTATTAGGATTTCAGCATACTTTTGCAATGTTTGGTGCAACGGTATTAGTACCAATGTTAACAGGTTTATCAATTTCAACAACGTTATTAATGGCAGGTCTTGGAACTTTGTTATTCCATTTATTGACAAAGGGTAAAGTGCCTGCATTTTTAGGTTCATCTTTTGCATTCTTAGGCGGATATTCGGCAGTAAAAGCTATGGATTTTGGTGGGGCTTCGGATGTGACAAAACTTGCATATGCAAGTGGAGGTGTATTTGTTGCAGGTCTTGTATATGTGGTAGTAGCAGCACTTGTTAAGTTCTTCGGCGCAAAGAAGGTTATGAGGTTCTTTCCTCCTGTTGTAACAGGTCCGATTATTATTGCCATTGGACTTATTCTTGCTCCATCAGCAATTAATAACTGTAAGACGGACTGGAAACTGGCAATAATTGCAGTTGCCATAGTAGTTATATGCAACATATGGGGTAAGGGAATGGTTAAAATTATCCCTATAATGCTTGGCGTTGTCGGAACATATGTAATTGCGATTATATTTGAAAGATGTGGTGCAGGCACGATTGATTATGACACAATTAAAAATGCAGCATGGATAGGACTTCCTGTTGCGAAGAGCGGCATAATGAAATTCAATGCCAGTGCAATCGTTGCGGTTGTACCAATTGCACTAGCTACAATGATGGAACATATCGGTGATATTTCAGCTATTGGAGCAACGACCGGCAGGAATTATATTTCAGACCCGGGACTCCACCGAACACTTTTAGGTGATGGTCTTGCGACAAGTTTATCGGCAGCATTTGGAGGACCGGCAAACACAACATATGGAGAAAACACAGGTGTTCTTGCACTTACAAAAGTGTATGACCCGGTTGTAATGAGAATAGCAGCATGCGTAGCAGTTATTTTATCGTTTTCACCCAAATTTGCAGCAGTAATTCAGGTTATTCCGACCGCTATTATTGGTGGTGTTTCTTTCATATTATATGGTATGATTTCGGCAATTGGTATAAGAAACGTAGTGGAGAATTCAGTTGACTTTACAAAGAGCAGAAACTTAATTATTGCAGCAGTTATTCTTGTAGCATCTATTGGTATTCAGTATCAGTCAGTTTATAATGCTGAGGGTGCTCAGGTAATTACTTCGGGAATCGGATTTACGATAGCCGGAGTTGATATAACTTTATCGGGGCTTGCCATAGCAGCCATAGCAGGAATCCTGCTAAATGCAATTTTACCGGGAAAAGATTACGAATTTAAAGAAGAAATAGAAGAAACAGCATAATATATGTAAATGAATTTATATGTGCGACAGGCACGGAAATGAGGTAAAATATGTACAAGAACTATGAAAATGTCACAATCTTAGAGCATCCATTGATTAAACATAAGATATCAATGCTCAGAGACAAGACAACGGGAACTAATGAATTCAGAAGCCTTATAGAGGAAATTGCAATGCTGATGGGCTATGAGGCACTTAGGGACCTTCCGACAGAAGAAGTTGAAATAGAGACACCGATTGAGAAATGCATGACACCAATGATAGCAGGAAGAAAACTGGCTGTTGTTCCGATTCTTAGAGCAGGCCTTGGTATGGTAGGCGGAATACTTGCACTTACACCAAGTGCAAAAGTTGGTCATATCGGACTTTGCAGAAATGAGGAAACACATGAGCCGGAGGAATATTACTGTAAACTTCCAACTCCGATTGAGGAAAGAATAATAGTTGTAACAGACCCGATGTTAGCAACAGGCGGCTCAGCGGTATCAGCAGTTAATTTTATCAAACAGCATGGTGGAAAGAAGATTAAATTTATGTCTATTATTGCAGCTCCGGAAGGAATAGACAGATTAATGGCAGCACATCCTGATGTGCAGTTATATGTCGGTCAGTTAGACAGATGTTTAAATGATGATGCTTATATATGTCCTGGTCTTGGAGATGCAGGCGATAGAATCTTTGGTACTAAGTAGAGAGAAAATATAATTATTCAGAAACAGGATAATCCGATAATAATCCTGTTATCTAAAGTTTAGAAAATATAAGAAAATATAAGAAAAAGGACCTGTATGAAGATTCAAGAATTCTCATATAGGTCCAATCCATTTTTAACAGCTAAATATTGCTAGTCCTGTGCGGTCCTTTATATCAAGTTTGTTAAGCAGTTTGGAAATATTATTGCGAACAGTTCCTTCTGCAAGATACATTTTTTCTGCAATCGTCTTGTTATCAGAGCCAGATGCAATATAAAATAGTAATTCACGTTCACGTTTACTCAAGTCAAATGGGGAGTTATTAGAAATAGAAACGTGTTTAACAACTACGTCCATTTTTTTATATACATCATCACAGAAAACATTTATGCCATTATATACGCTTATGATGGAATGAATAATCATATCATCGGACATTTCTTTTAATATGTAACCATCGGCGCCGCTGGAAATGGCAATGTTGATAGTTTTAGAATCGTTAAAAGTAGTTAAAACCAGTATTTTAATTAAAGGAAAGTGTTTTTTGATAAGTTCAGTTCCAAATGAACCGTCATATCCTGGCATATACATATCCATTAATACAACATCTACATCACGTTCAGCACATAAATCATAAGCTTCCTGACCATTTTTGCAGTTCCAATTACATTAATGGAAGAAGAGGCACTGAGAATAGTGTTGAGTCCTTTGCGTAAAATCTGAATATCATCTGCAATTATAACATTAATTTTTTTCATTTTGACCTTTCGTATATTAATTATTAATAATTTAGTAGTAAATTTATTTGTATTTTAACAAAAAACAGAGAAAAATAAAAGAATTAATTTTTTGTAATAATGAAAGATTACAAATGTAACGAAAAAAGATTACATTTGCTATCTTACAAAACAATAAAGTTAATATACAATAAATATACTATAAATTAGGCAATTGCGAAACTCAAAATATCACCAATATGGATAATAGTTAAAATTTCAAATGAGGTTATAAGATTTGAGAGGTTCAAAAAAGTAAATATTAAAAGGTGTAAAAATTATTTTAGTTTTAAATGATTGTGGCGAAGCCAACTAATATAATAGAAATATAAGAAAAATATAAAAAAGGAATGGAAGAGTATATGAAAAAAATTATAATCGTATTGGCAATGGTCTTTTCTATTTTGCCGTTTAATTTGCTGATAAAATATTATGTCTCATTTTGGGAGTAGTTATTTTTAGAAATTATATAAAAACTTCTGATAAATAAAAAGTTTGTTAAAAGTAAAAACTCTAATGTGAATATAAGGTTGATAATTGTAAAATTTACTAGGTTTGCTTGAAAGCTTGTATTAAAAAATTCGAATAATACCCGAGGTATAATGTAAAAATAAATATATTTGTGATACTTGTGATGGTGAACTTTATAAGTATATGATTTTAAAATTAGGATACCGATTTAAATTTTATTTTTTAATTCAGAAAAAGGACACAAACAAAATAAAAAAATACTTTACTTAAAAAAATATGATAAAATTTCATCGTTTTTTGGATTTAATATTCTATAAAAACAATATAGAAAGCATAATGATTACCTGATTGACACTATGACAATTCTATCATGGGCTTAACATAGCCGATTGATATTAATATATAAATTTTAAGAAAAACACTTAATATACCATAAATGAAAGAAGAGGATAGTAAAATGAAAAAGAAAATAGCTGGAATTGTATGTGTAATTGGTATAGGAATATCAACTGTGTCAAATGTGTACGCAGATGCAGAAGTGTATAATGTTGGTTAGCGAAGAGACACAGATGTCAGAAGAGAATTATGAGGTTAAGTATGATGATGTTTATATACAAACAAGAAGTTCAAGCATAGGTGATAAATGGTATTATAATACAGGAACATCATTACCACAACTACCAAATTATTCAAAATATAATCTTGTAAATTATCTTGCAAAAGGAGATATATTTTATGAGAAAAAGGGAGGGAGTGGTATTACAGGACACATAGCAATTGTTGAGGGAAGATTTTATGATAATAATAAGAAAAAGTACTATTATAGAATTATAGAAGCAATTGATTGTGGAGTTTCGAGAAGTGTACTAGATGATGACAGGGTTGATGATAAAGGTGTTCAGATATATAGAATAAGTGGAGCGACAATGGAACAGAAAAATAATGCT
>CAZQRO010000074.1:0-1593 GCA_964595785.1 uncultured Eubacterium sp. | reverse complement strand
TAATGAACCAGGTGTGACACCTAGAGATATAGTAAATAGTTCATTAACGCATCAAATAAAATTTAAATAGGAGCAATTCAGATGGAGAAAAAAAGAAAATGTTTATTAATAGGAATTTTAATGTTAATCATATCAGCAGTTTTTTGTATATATATAAATTTAAAAGGAATATTATTTAGCATAAGAAGTGATATTTTATGGGTGACTATTTTCATTTATTTCGTTATTATGCTTATTATGTTTATAATGGGTATATTTAATATTAAAAGAAAGAAAATGTTTATAATCGGCAGTATAATGTTGCTAATAGAGGCAGTATATATTGCAGTGGCAATAAATCACCCTGAAATTTCAATTAATATAAAACTTGAAATACTGTGCAGTCTATATTTATTGTATACAATCATAACAATTACAAGTATGATAATAGGCATTTTTAAAAAATAAAATTGAAAATATAGATGTTATCATTTATTATATAATAAAACAGTATACAGAATAAAAAGGTATGGCAAATGTATAAAATCATATTAACAATAGTTTATCTTATAACCGTATTAATATTGTTAGGGTGTAGTTGTTATCTGGTGGAACACGGAAAACGCAGAACAGAGGTAATTTGGTATGTGATTTCTTTAGGTTGCGTACAGATATGGTGTTTATCACAAATATTAATATTTGTTTCAAAGGGTAATTTGCAAATGTTAATTTCATATATGATAGGAAACATTGGAATATGTTTAGTGGGAAGCAGTTGGCTTAATTTTTCGTTGTTATTTGGTCAAAAAATGAGAATTAAGTGGTTGACGGGATTAACAATTGCTTTTTCCACTTTAATGTACATATTAATTCTAACTAATCCTTTACATCATAAGTATTACAAAAAGATTAGCAATGGCAATGTTTTATATGGAAAACTGTTTTATATAAATATAATATATGATTATATATGTGTATTGATAGGTGTATACATTATCTGGAAGAATATTCCTAAGAAAAAAGGAATTATGACTATTAAGTTTGTATTGTCTGTATCAGTTGTAATTCCATTAATAAGTAATTATATTTATCAGGTTTATTTAAATAATCTGCAATATGATTTGACACCAATAGGATTTAGTATATCATGTACGCTTGTATTATTAATTACCTTTAAAATGAATATTTTTGATTTAAAACTCAAAGTATTTAATGAGTTTATTGATAATATGCAGGACGGAATAGTTATTTTTACTACTAATAATAAATTAATATATATAAATGAAAGTGCGGAAGAAATTTTTAAAAGTGTAGACACTAATGAGAAAGATTACTATGAAATATTGATGGGTATCTTTGATGAAAAACAAAAAAATGAATTAAATGAAAATAGTGAAACGCTTTATTTATCAAATATTAGTGGAAAATATCTCATACAAAAATATTTTTATAGTAATGATACGGATAAAATTATGGGAATGGCTTTTATATTTAGAGATATAAGTAAATATTACGATCTTGAAAAAAAGAAGCGTGACCTTATAATGTATAAGCAAAAGAACAAAATTGAACAGGAGCGCAATCGCATTGTACAGATTATACATGATAGTTTGG
>CAZQRO010000073.1:0-10738 GCA_964595785.1 uncultured Eubacterium sp. | reverse complement strand
GCGGATAACAAAATATAATGACGTTCTTAATAAAAAGTGTTATAATATTACACAAATAGACATTTTTATTAAGGAGGAAGATGATTTGAAGAAAAAATCAGTACCTGTAATTTTTGTGGCGGCAGTTATTATTGTTTTGGCAGTCGTACTAATAGTGGGGAATATAATAGAGAGAAGAACACCTTCTAAGAAGCATGCTTCAGAGGAAGATTTGTATAAATTATTTAAGTTGTATGATGGTTATACAGAGAACGGTAAGGACATTAATTTTGATAATGCAGCCCGTGCAGAGGATAATCAGGTTGCTATCGTTTTACAGAATGAATTAGTTGAAAACAGAGCATTTGTTGAAAATGGACAGTTATATGTTGATTATGATTTTGTGAAAAATTTTCTTAACAGTAGATTTTACTGGGACAATAATGAAAATATCCTTATCTATACTACACCTACTGATGTGATTAAGGCACAGGTGGGAAGTCAGGAGTATTATGTTACCAAGGTGAAAAATGCGGCAGAATATGTAATAGTCAAGACTGAGGGTTCAAAAGTATATGTAGCAATGGATTTCGTGAAACAATACTCTGATATTGAATATAATTTTTATGAAAGTCCAAACAGAGTATGCATTACGAATGAGTGGAATGTGGAAGAGAATACTGCCATTATTAAAACTGATGTAAAGATTAGAATTAATAAGAGTATTAAGTCAGATATTCTATATGACTGTAAAGAATCAACGGAAGTAGTAGTATTAGACCGAGGAAAGAAATGGTCTGAAGTTATAACGAAAGATGGTTTCTTTGGATATGTTAAGACAGAATCACTTACTAAGGAAAATGTTAAGAAGTTAACGAGTGATTTTGTGAAACCGGAGTATACCAATATCACAAAAGACCAGACAATCAGTATGGCATGGCATATGGTAACAGCCGCGGCAGCAAATAATCAATTATTGGATTTAGTAACATCAGCCAAGGGATTAGATGTGGTATCACCAACATGGTTCAGATTATCAGACAATGATGGTAATATGACTTCGCTTGCAGATTCAGATTATGTGACAAGGGCTCATTTGATTGGACTTGAAGTATGGGCAATGGTTGATGACCAGTCAGCAGATTCAGATAACAAACAGATATTTACTTATACATCAAAAAGAGAGAAGATAATTAATCAGTTAATTGCATCAGCGATAGAATATAATATTGATGGAATTAATGTGGATTTTGAGTATATAACAGCGGATATTGCAGAGGATTATATTCAGTTTATCAGAGAATTATCTGTTAAATGCAGAATAAACGGAATAGTATTATCGGTTGATAATAAAGTACCTGAAACGTCTAATAGTTATTACAATATTGAAGAACAGGGCGCAGTGGTGGATTATGTAATTATGATGGGATATGATGAACATTGGGGCGCAGATTCCGGTTCTGGATCAGTTGCTTCACTACCATGGGTGACAAAGGGAATAGAAAATATGGTGGAAAAAGTACCTTCGTCTAAGGTTATTTGTGCAATACCTTTTTATGCAAGAATTTGGGAAGAAGATGGTTCCGGTAATGTAGTCAGCAGTTCGTCGGTAGATATGGATACATCTGTTAATACTTTGACAAATAACGGTGTAACACCTGTGTGGGTAGAAGATGTTGGACAAAACTATGGAGAATACTCTGCAGGGGAAAATACTATCAGAATATGGGTTGAAGATGCAAAATCTATTGAAGAAAAGTTGAAACTTCTCGGAACATATAATCTTGCAGGTGCAGCAGCATGGCGGTTAGGCTTAGAGAATAATGATTTGTGGAATACAATTATTAAGTATACAAATTAGATAAATCATGAATGAATAGAATGTCCCTGGTCATATTATATAAAAATATGGTAAGGGACATTTTTGCATGATAAAGACTAGGCTTGAAAAAGTAATGGGATACGGAATGTTACTTGTGATTAGTTTATCTTCATTATTTGTTAATATTGACCTTAAAAGTATTCAGGCATCCAAGAAGACACAGAAACAGGAGTATAAATATACGGTGGTAGTTGATGCAGGACATGGCGGCTATGATCCGGGAAAAGTCGGTATTAATGAAAAACTAGAAAAAGACATTAATTTATCAATTGCACTGAAATTGAAAGAATATTTAGAAAAAGAAAATGTAAAGGTGATAATGACCAGAACAGAGGATATAAGTCTGTGTGATGAAAATGCATCTGGTGGTAAAAAAACGTCAGATATGAGAAAAAGGGTAGAGATTGTTAATAATTCAAAAGCAGATTTATGTATAAGTATCCATCAAAACAGTTATAATTCTAAAAATGTGAAGGGTGCACAGGTATTTTATTATTCAAAATCGGAAAATGGTAAAAAATTTGCAGAAGTTCTACAAGAGATAATAAAAAGTGATGTAGATGTAAATAATAAAAGAATGGCAAAAGCAAATGACAGTTATTATATGTTGTTGAAAGTAGAATGCACGGCTGCAATAATTGAGTGTGGATTTTTGTCGAACTGGGAGGAAGCAACGGCACTTGATGACCAGTTCTATCAGGATAAAATTGCGGCGGCTATTAATAAAGCTGTAATAAAATATTTATCAAATATTTAGTTTTATTTTATGGTGGAAAGTGGTATAATAATGCGCGTAATATGGAGTTTGTCTGTTAAAGCATATATAAAATCGATAAACGAAAGAAGTAGAATTATATGAATTGACGCAGGCAGAAAGTTTGTAGGAAGATAATATGGATACAATAGTTAAAAAAGTAGATATTGATAATATAGACATGGATGTGATTAAGGAAGCGTCAGATATTCTGCATAACGGAGATATGGTTGCATTTCCAACAGAGACGGTATATGGTCTGGGTGCAGATGCCTTAGATGAGATGGCTTCAAAGAAGATTTATGCTGCAAAAGGCAGACCTTCGGATAATCCACTAATTGTCCATATAGCAGATGAACAGCAGATAATACCATTAGTCAGAGAGATTCCGGATTCGGCGAAGAAACTTATGAAAGCGTTTTGGCCGGGGCCTTTAACAATAATATTTAATAAAAGTGACATAGTTCCTTATGGAACCACAGGCGGTCTTGATACTGTTGCAATAAGGATGCCAAGTCACAAAGCAGCATTGGCTCTCTTAGAGGAAACGAATCTACCGATAGCAGCACCAAGTGCCAACACCTCCGGAAGACCGAGTCCTACAACTGCCAGTCATGTTATGGATGACTTAAAGGGTAAAATTTCTATGATTATTGATGGTGGAGAAGTCGGAATTGGAATTGAATCAACCATTGTAGATGTGACATCAGAAGTACCTATGATTCTGAGACCGGGTTACATTAATAAGCAGATGCTTGAAGCTGTAGTTGGAGAAGTGGTAATTGATAAAGCAATACTGGGTCCGTTAAGTGCTGATATCAAGCCCAAAGCACCGGGTATGAAGTATAAACATTATGCACCAAAGGCAGACTTCACAATGTATGAGGGTGAAGCAGGTAAGGTAGCAGACAGAATTAATCAGATAGCAGGGGAATATATTAATAAAGGATTTAAGGTTGGAATAATTGCCAGTGATGAGTCAAGAGAAAGATACAAATTTGGCGAAATATTATCTATAGGAACAAGAAATGATGAGATAACAATTTCTAAGAATATGTATAAAGTACTAAGAGAATTTGATGATATGAAAGTTGACTACATTTTAGGCGAGACGTTTAGAAGTGAGAAATTAGGACAGGCAATAATGAATAGACTTTTGAAGGCTGCCGGATATCAGGTAGAGACTGTTACATAGCTGTTAATAAAATGAAAGGTTTGATAGTATGAGCAGATACCGGAAAGTAATTTTTGTAAGTACTGGGGGAACTTGTAGAAGCATTTTAGCAAAAGCTATATACAGAAACGTTAATGAAAATGAAGAGTTGAAAATTGAATCAAGAGGATTAGTTGTCCTGTTTGAGGAACCGGCTAACCCAAAAGCGGTAGCCATAGCCAAAAGCAAAGGAATATCAATAAATGAAGAGAAATCCGAACAACTTATGATGGAGGATTTTGGAGATGACATACTGGTATTAGTAATGACAGATTTGTTAAAGAAGAAAGTCTATGATGACTTTGAAAATGCAATTAATGTATATTCGATAAGAGAGTTTGCCGGTGAAGCATTAGATGTGGAAGCGGCTTATGGCGGAGAATTAACCGATTATGGTAATCAGTATGAATATTTGGAAAAACTGATTTCCATAGTTAAAAATAAAGTCGAAAGTGATAGTTAAAAAATAAAGACAAATATTTAAAGTACAATGAAAGGACCTGTTTACAGGAAAAAGGTAAACCGATGATAGCATTAGGATGTGACCATGGTGGTTTTGAATTGAAACAGGAAGTTATTAAGCATTTACAGGAAAGAAAAATTGAATTTCTTGATTTTGGATGTGACAGCACAGAATCTGTCGATTATCCGATTTATGCAAGAAAAGTTACAGATGCAATTGTAAGTGGAAAATGTGAAAAGGGAATTCTGATTTGTGGAACAGGAATTGGAATTTCTATTACGGCAAATAAAGTTAAGGGAATCAGAGCGGCGCTTTGCACAGACTGCTTTATGGCAGAAGCTACAAGACTTCATAATGATGCAAATGTATTGGCAATGGGCGGAAGAGTTATAGGTTCCGGTCTTGCACTTAAGATTGCAGATACATTTATTGATACAGAATTTTCTAATGATGAAAGGCATATCAGAAGAATTAATATGATTGAAGAATAAAACACTTTTTAGAAATTTCTGTTTACAGATGAAACGTTTGCAGACAATTAGAAAGGTATGATTCGATATGAGTGATAAACGTAAAGATTACATTAGCTGGGATGAATATTTTATGGGTGTGGCTTATTTGGCGTCTATGAGGTCAAAGGATCCCAGTACTCAAGTGGGAGCATGCATTGTAAGTCATGAGAATAAGATACTTTCCATGGGATATAATGGATTTCCAAATGGATGTTCAGATGATGAGTTCCCATGGGGAAAAACGGAAGAAGAGATTGACAGTAAGTATTTATATTCTACGCATAGTGAATTAAATGCCATACTTAATTACAGAGGCGGCAGCCTTGAAGGTGCTAAGATGTATGTAACACTGTTTCCATGCAACGAGTGTGCCAAAGCAATTATTCAGGCAGGCATAAAGGAACTGGTATATGACAGTGATAAATATTCAGATACACCGGCGGTTGTGGCATCAAAGAAAATGTTAGCAGCGGCAGGAGTTAGATTAGGTAAGTATGACCGAACCGGAAGAAAAGTAACAATTAATCTTTAGCGATTTCTGAAAGGGGCTGATTCCTATTAAGAAAAATACATTAAAAAAAGATGCTTATATGAATTTTGTACTTATAACACAATTAGGAATAAGTATGTTAGTTCCGGTGTTTTTGTTACTGGCATTAGGAATATATTTAGAAAATAAATTCGACATATATGCAACATTACCCTGTATAATACTGGGAGTACTTGCAGGCTGTAGGAATACTTATTATCTTGCTAAAAAAGCAGTTGTGAAATCTCAGGGTGAGCAGGAAAGTAAAGAGGAACAGAAAATAGTAAATGATGCGGTGAGGGAGTGGAACAATGGAAGACAGTTTACAGGAACAGGAAAAGAAGACATCGGAAATGCAGGAGGCAGCAGTACAGGAAATGGAGATACAGATGCCAAAAGCACAAGAACAGGAACTACAGAAAAAAAATAGAATTGGCGCTTTTCCTATTAAGAATACAGGATTAGAACTTGTCATTGGAAATGTGATTTACTATATATTGGGGCAGATAGTAATTTTAATGTTTGCTCAAAGGAAACTTAATGTTTCCATTGGATTTTTTCTTGGAGTTGTTATATCATTAATAATGATTATTCATATGACAATATCCATTGAACAGGCTATGTGCTTTAATGAAAGTGGAGCAGACAGACATGTTAAAAAAACTACGGCAATAAGGATGGGACTGTGTGGAATTGTACTGATTATCATTGGACTAACCCATATAGGCAATATCGTAGCAACCCTGTTTGGCGTAATGGCATTGAAAGTATCGGCTTATATTCAGCCGCTTACTCATAAAGTTTTAGCTAGAAAATCTACAGAAAAAGGAAGGTGAGAATGTGGTAAACGGAATTCTGAGTGCCGTAGGCAGTATGGCAGCATCAGGAACAAATAATGCTTTGTTAGCGGCTAGTGCTGATGAAGAAAGCAGTGGAAGTTTTATGATTAAACTTTTTAAAGAAGTCAAAATCGGCGGAACAACAGTGTATATAACCAGCACACATGTATGTCTGATTATGGTTTCACTGTTAATTATTTTATTTGCAATAATCGTTAACCGTAAGGTTAAGGCTGCAGAAGCAAGTGATACTCCCGGAGCAATCCAGAATATTGCTGAAATGCTTGTCGAGACTATTGAAAACATGGTAAAAGGCATTATGGGAACAAATGCAAAACGATTTGTCAATTATATCGGGACTCTGTTTGTATTTGTAATTTTATGTAATATTTCAGGATTACTTGGTTTCAGACCACCGACAGCCGATTATGGTATTACACTGCCGTTAGGCCTTATTACATTTGTTTTAATACATTATAATGGTGTTAAGAAAAACAAGAGCAGGCATTTTACGGATTTGTTTAGACCTAATCCGATTCTTTTTCCAATTAATTTGATTGGAGAGCTTGCAGTACCCTTATCACTTTCAGTACGTCTATTTGGTAACGTAATGTCAGGTACAGTACTTATGGGACTTATATATGGTCTTCTTAAACCGTTCACATTTGGATGGCCGGCAATACTTCATGTCTACTTTGACATATTCTCAGGATGTATACAGGCATATGTTATTAGTATGCTGACTATGGTATTTATTAGTGATAAGATAGGCGACTAAAACTAAGAAATTATTTTATAGTCTGTTAGTACAGACAGATAGGAGGAAATTTATGAATCAGGTTACAGGACAGGATTTTATTTATGCAATGTCAGCAGTTGGTGCAGGTATCGCCATGATAGCAGGTATCGGACCGGGTGTTGGTCAGGGATACGCAGCAGGTCAGGCAGCAGCAGCAGTTGGACGTAATCCCGGAGCAAAATCGGATATTACATCTACTATGCTTTTGGGACAGGCCGTTGCAGAGACAACAGGTTTGTATGGTTTCATTGTAGCAATTATCTTAATGTTTGTTAAGCCTTTCAAATAAGGTTAAGCCGAATTATGAATTAAAATAATAATTAGAAAATTGTAATAATTCTCAGAAAGGAGGCGAAACCTTGTTTGGTGAAAGACTATTTGGTTTAGATGCACAGACAATATTTGACGCTTTTATTTTAGCATTTAACATGCTTGTGCTTTTTACAGTTATGTCATACTTTTTGTTTAATCCTGTCAGAAATCTTCTAAAGAAACGTCAGGATAGAATTACGAGTGACAGAGAGCAGGCAATAGCTGATAAAAATTCAGCAGAAGAACTTAAGAAACAGTATGATGAAAAGATTAAAAATATTGAGAAAGATGCAGAATCTATTTTAAGTGAAGCACGAAGAAAGGCCCTTAAGAGCGAGGAAAGAATAGTTAATGAAGCGAAGAAAGAGGCAGCAAGAATTATTGCCCATGCGAAAACAGAAGCAGAACTTGAGAAAAAGAAAGCTGCAGATGACATTAAGAAGGAAATTATTTCCGTTGCAACTCTTATGGCAGGCAAGGTAGTAGCAGTATCCGTGGATGAAAAGACACAGGATACACTCATTGAGGAAACATTGAAAGAGATAGGTGAGGAAACATGGCTAAGCTAGTATCTAAGACATACGGTGATGCATTGTTTGAACTGGCTCTCGAAGAAAATAATTTGGATTTGTTATTTGAAGAATCTAAAATAATCAGGGAAGTGTTTCTTAATAACAGTGAGCTTATAAAACTACTGAATCACCCTAAGATAGACAAAGATGAGAAAATCTCGGTGATAGAAAATATATTTAGTAAAAAGGCATCAAAAGATATTGTTGGACTTCTGGTTCTTACGATTAAGAAAGAGAGACAGAACAATATTGTGGAAATTCTTGATTATTTTATCTCATTAGTCAAGGATTATAAGAAAATAGGAGTTGCATATGTAACTACGGCTGTTAAAGCAACAGATGAGCAGCAGAAGGAAATTAAAGAAAAATTGCTGGCAACAACTAAGTATGAATCATTTGAAATGAATTATGTGGTTGATAAAAATATTATTGGTGGCATGATTATAAGAATAGGAGACAGGGTAGTTGATAACAGTATTAAGTTAAAACTTAGTGAATTATCAAGGGATTTGTATAAAATCCAGCTTGTCTAAAATGTGAAAAAGCAGATGGTAATATATTCTGTTAGAAAGAAGGTGGGTTAGCTCCATGAATTTAAAACCGGAAGAAATCAGTTCTGTAATTAAAGAACAGATACAAAAATATTCCGCTGAACTTGATGTATCTAACATCGGTACAGTAATCCAGGTAGCTGACGGAATCGCTCGTATACATGGTCTTGAAAAAGCCATGCAGGGTGAACTTCTTGAATTCCCGGGAGAAGTATATGGTATGGTATTAAACCTTGAAGAGGATAATGTAGGTGCCGTACTTCTTGGTAATCAGAAGAACATAAATGAAGGCGATACTGTTAAGTCAACAGGCCGTGTTGTTGAAGTCCCAGTTGGTGACGCAATGCTTGGCCGCGTTGTTAATGCACTTGGACAGCCAGTTGATGGTAAAGGACCAATCCATACAGATAAGCACAGACAGATTGAAAGAGTAGCATCAGGTGTTATTTCAAGAAAATCTGTTGACACACCACTTCAGACAGGTATCAAAGCGATTGACGCAATGGTTCCGATCGGACGCGGACAGCGTGAGCTTATCATTGGTGACCGTCAGACAGGTAAAACTGCAATTGCCATTGACACAATTATTAATCAGAAGAATCAGAATGTTAAATGTATTTATGTTGCTATCGGTCAGAAAGCATCTACTGTTGCAACAATCGTTAAGACATTAGAAGAATATGGCGCTATGGCGTATACAACAGTTGTTGTATCCACAGCCAGTGACCTTGCACCATTGCAGTATATTGCTCCTTATTCAGGATGTGCAATTGGTGAGGAATGGATGGAAAACGGACAGGATGTATTAGTGGTATATGATGACCTGAGCAAACATGCTACAGCATATCGTACACTTTCATTGCTCCTTAGAAGACCACCGGGCCGTGAAGCTTATCCTGGTGATGTATTCTATCTTCATTCGAGATTGCTTGAACGTGCAGCCAGACTTTCAGATGAGTTAGGAGGAGGTTCATTAACTGCCCTTCCAATCATCGAGACACAGGCAGGTGACGTTTCAGCATACATTCCTACAAATGTTATTTCTATAACAGATGGACAGATATATCTTGAAACAGAGATGTTTAATGCAGGCTTCAGACCAGCTGTAAATGCCGGACTTTCGGTATCACGAGTTGGTGGTGCCGCACAGATTAAGGCTATTAAGAAATTAGCGGCTCCTATTCGTGTGGAATTAGCACAGTATAGAGAATTGGCAGCATTCTCTCAGTTTGGATCAGAACTTGATGCAGATACAAAAGAGAAGCTTGCGCAGGGTGAAAGAATTAAGGAAGTTCTTAAGCAGGATCAATATAATCCAATGCCTGTTGAATATCAGGTAATCATTATCTATGCTGCTACTAAGAAATATCTTTTAGATATTCCGGTAGATGAAATACTTGATTTTGAAAAGAATTTATTTGAATATATCAGCACAAAATACCCTGAGATTCCGGAAGACATTAAAAGTACAAAGCAGTTGTCAGAGGAAATAGAAGAAAAACTTGTTAAAGCAATCACAGAGTGTAAGACAGCGAATAATTTTGCAGTAAAATAGGCAGCAGTGTTTGGGAAAAGCATAGAAGATATTAAAATGCTATGTACCAGACTGAAAGGTGGTGTTGGTAATGGCGTCAATGAGAGATATTCAAAGACGTAAAATAAGTATTCAGAGTACTGAACAGATTACAAAAGCCATGAAGCTGGTTGCCACTGTAAAATTGCAGAAAGCAAGAGTTCGCGCAGAAAAAGCTAAACCATACTTTAACCATATGTATGAAAGTGTTACTTCTATGCTCGCCCGCTCAGGAAATATTAATCATAAATATTTACAGCCGGGAGAGAGTAAGAAAAAAGCTGTAATAGTTATTACAGGTAACAGAGGACTTGCAGGTGGATATAATAGTAATGTTACAAAGTTACTGACTAAAAATGAGGATTTTTCGGCAGAGCAGGTAGTAACATATGTAATAGGTAAAAAAGGTAAAGAGAATCTCGTAAGAAGTGGTTATGAAATTAAGGATGATTTTTCGGAAGTGGTGAATGAGCCAATGTACCGTGATGCTATGGAGATTGGTGAAAAGGTTTTAGATGCGTTTGAAAATGGAGAGTTTGGCGAAGTATATATTGCCTATACTACATTTAAGAATACAGTAAGCCATATTCCCACAATGATGAAGCTTCTTCCGGTGTCAGCTGATGAAGCAGATATTCCTAAGGAAGATAAACTCACTTTAATGAATTATGAGCCGACAGATGAAGAGGCACTTGACCTTATTATACCAAAGTATGTAAGCAGTTTGATTTATGGCGCATTAATCGAAGCTGTGGCCAGT
>CAZQRO010000072.1:0-10866 GCA_964595785.1 uncultured Eubacterium sp. | reverse complement strand
ACAATGCACAGGCACTTGCAAAAGGACTTACAGACAGAGGCTTTGATCTTATATCAGGCGGCACTGATAATCACTTAATGCTTGTTGATTTAAGAAATATGAATGTTACAGGTAAGGAATGCGAGAAATTATTAGATGCTGCTAATATTACATGTAATAAGAATACGATTCCTAATGATCCGGCATCTCCATTTGTAACAAGCGGTATCAGACTTGGCACACCGGCAGTTACTTCAAGAGGCATGGTAGTTGAAGATATGGATGTTATTGCAGAGGCAATCTCATTACTTGTTAAGGATGTAGATGCCAATAAGGAAAAGGCAATGGCATTAGTTAAGACATTAACAGACAAGTATCCTTTATATGAAGACTAATATTTAAACACTTAAAGTATAAGCGTATTTGATGACAATACGAGACTGGTATTTGTATTAAAAGCATTTACAGATAATAGCAGATTATTATTCAAGCGAACTGGTATCATACGGATGTCAGTTCGTTTGTTGAATTAAAGAGAGATGGAGGGAACGATGGCAGGTTCTTTTTTTGGAAATATATTTAAGATTTCAACATGGGGAGAATCACACGGTAAGGGAATCGGTGTTATTGTTGATGGCTGTCCTGCCGGTGTTGAATTAGATGAGTCGGATATTCAGAAATTTCTAAATCGAAGAAAACCCGGTAAGTCAAGGTTTTCTACACCTAGAAGTGAAGATGATGCGGTTGAAATATTATCCGGTGTATTTGAAGGAAAAACCACAGGAACACCTATATCAATGGTAGTATTTAATAAAACACAGCGTTCGGGTGATTATTCGGAAATTGCTTCATATTATCGTCCGGGACATGCAGATTATACATTTGACATGAAATATGGATTCAGAGACTATCGTGGTGGCGGACGTTCTTCAGGCAGAGAGACTATTGCAAGAGTGGCAGCAGGTGCTGTTGCAGTCAAGATTTTGAACTCTCTGGGGATTAATATAAATGCATATACGAAAGCAATCGGTGATGTGGAAATTGATATTAACAGATTTGACGAAGCAGAGGTATTTAACAATATGCTCTATATGCCTGATAAAAAGGCTGCCGCAGAGGCAGCGGAACTTCTCGATAAAAAGAGAGAAGAAGGGGACAGTGTCGGCGGTGTTGTTGAGTGTGTTATAAGAGGTATGAAGGCAGGAATTGGTGAACCTGTATTTGAAAAACTTGATGCTAATCTTGCTAAGGCAATTGTGTCAATTGGTGCAGTCAAAGCTTTTGAGATTGGAGATGGAACACAGGTGGCAAAAGCCTTTGGCTCAACTAACAATGATGCGTTTATTGCAAATGAGAATGGAGCTATATCAAAGAAAACTAATCATGCAGGAGGTATTCTAGGTGGTATAAGTGATGGTTCTGACATTTTTGTGAGAGCTTATTTTAAACCGACACCATCAATATTTAAGGAACAGGAAACAGTGAATTCTGATGGTGAGAATATCAGTATTAATATCAAAGGAAGACACGACCCTATTATAGTTCCGCGAGCAGTAGTTGTAGTAGAATCAATGGTAGCACTTACAGTGCTTGATATGATGTTTATGAGTATGACTTCGGATATAGAGAAAATAAAGAAGTTCTTTGAATAGATGATAAAAAAATATAGAATACATTATTAGAGACAGCATTTTACGAAAAATATATAAAATTATGACCACCTACAATGATACACCCCTTGTCAAGCAGACAAGGGATGTATCACAATGGGTGGTCATAATTTTGTTCTAAACAGTAATTTATTATAACAATGTAATACCATTTTCTAAAGCGCATTCGTTTATTTTATCAGGCCATGTTGAAGCTTGAACTTCACCGATATGTGCCTTTCTTAAATAGAACATACAGATTCTCGACTGACCGATTCCTCCACCGATAGTATAGGGAAGTTCAAGTTCAAGAATGGATTTCTGAAAGGGCATCTCCGCTCTTTCAACACAATCAGCTTTCTCGAGCTGTTCTTTTAAAGCAATTTCATCAACACGGATTCCCATTGAGGATAATTCTAATGCAATATCGAGTACCGGGTAATAAACGATAATATCGCCATTGAGTTTCCAGTCATCATAATCCGGTGCACGGCCATCATGTTTTTCGCCGGATGCTAATTTATCACCAATCTGCATAATGAATATAGCACCTTTTAATTTGGCAATCTTATATTCTCTTTCTTTAGGTGTGCAGTCAGGATACATATCTTCTAATTCCTGTGATGTAATAAATGAAATTTCGGCAGGTAGAAATTCGTCTATGTAATTATATTGGGCTGCAATATAGCTTTCTGTATTTTTAAGTGCAGCATACACTTTTAAGACATTAGCTTTAAGTGTCTCAGTATTTCTCTCTTCTTTGGAAATGATTTTCTCCCAGTCCCATTGGTCAACAAAGATAGAATGAATGTTATCTGTATCTTCGTCACGTCTTATGGCATTCATATCAGTATATAATCCCTCACCTGAATGGAAACCATATCTCTTTAGAGCCTGGCGTTTCCATTTTGCAAGTGAGTGAACTATTTCAACTTCTTTATCATTTTGTTCTTTGATTCCAAAACTTACAGGACGTTCCACACCGTTAAGATTATCATTAAGACCGGATTCAGGTCTTACGAATAAAGGTGCAGATACACGGGTAAGGTTTAATTCTTCAGCAAGAGCTCTTTCAAAATAATCTTTTACAAGTTTGATTGCTATTTCTGTTTCTCGAATTGATAGTGCCGATGTGTAGCCGGCAGGTGTCAATAAATGTTCCATTATAAAGTACCAATCCTTTCTCTCATTTACATATACATATTTAAGAATTATATCATATTGTGTGAAAAAGAAAAGTAAAAATTTATGGTGTTATTGTAAAATGGCAATGTTTCGGTTATAATTTAAAATAACTATGTAAATACAAAGAAAGATTTGGTATAAAATGGAAAAATTATATGAGACTGACGAAGAGATTGAAAAGGTCATTTTAATTGGAGTATCAACTAATGATAATGATGATACAGAAGAGTCTTTATTGGAATTGAAGGATTTAGTTAAAACAGCAGGTGCAAAGACGGTAGCAACGGTTATTCAGAACAGAGAAGCTGTTCATTCGGGAACTTATATTGGAAAAGGTAAGATAGAAGAAATAAAAGTTTTGATTGATGAACTTGGAGCTACCGGAGTAGTATGTGATGATGAATTAAGTCCGGCACAGTTAATGAATCTTAGAGATTTACTTGATACAAAGGTGATGGATAGAACACTAGTAATATTAGACATATTTGCAAGCCGGGCTAAAACAGGTGAAGGCAAGATTCAAGTTGAATTAGCACAGTTAAAATACAGACAGGCAAGACTTGTAGGACTTAGAAGTTCATTATCGAGACTCGGCGGAGGAATAGGAACCAGAGGTCCGGGAGAAAAGAAATTAGAGATGGACAGACGTCTTATCAAAGACAGAATTGCTATTCTTCGTCATGAAGTTGAAAATATGAAGACTCACAGAGAATTATCGAGAAACCAGAGAAGTAAGAATCCTACAATGGTCATTTCTATTGTAGGTTACACTAACGCCGGAAAATCTACGCTTTTAAACGAATTAACAGGAGCGGGAGTCCTCGAAGAAAATAAATTATTTGCAACACTTGATCCTACAACACGAAAGTACAGATTAGAAAGTGGTCAGGAAGTGATGATAACAGATACAGTCGGATTCATCAGAAAACTTCCACATCACCTTGTTGATGCATTCAGAAGTACATTAGAGGAAGCAAAATATGCAGATATTCTTATTCATGTGGTAGATGCAGCAAATCCACAGATGGATTCACAGATGCATATTGTGTATGAAACATTGGACTCTCTTGGTGTAACTGATAAAACCATAATAACTGTATTTAATAAACAGGATAAAGTAAGAGAGCAGTCGGCAAATCAGGATGAGAATGCAACTCAACCGTTATTTAAGGACTTCAGAGCAGATTATACACTGAATGCTTCTATTAAAAAACACGAAGGTTTAGATACATTACTAAGTTATATAGAAGAAATTCTTAGAAATAAGAAGATTTATATTGCAAAAACATTTGAATATGCTAAAGCAGGAGAAATACAGCGTATAAGAAAATATGGTGAACTTCTTAAGGAAGAATACAGGGAAGACGGAATATATGTAGAGGCATATGTACCATTGGAAATTATGCCTCTTTAGGAACAGTGTAATTGTTAATGGTAAGACAGATTCAAATTTAGAAGTTAGAAGAAATACAAAAAGGAGAAGTTATGAACAGAGCAGATGAAATGTTTAAAGATATAGCAAGGCGAATACTTGACGAAGGCTGTCTTGATACTAATCCAAGGCCTCACTATTCAGATGGAACACCGGCACATACTCTCTCAATTAATCATGTGATTCAGAGTTATGATTTATCTAAAGGTGAACTGCCGCTTATAACATTACGACCGATTGCGGTAAAAAGTTCTATAGGTGAATTACTATGGATATATCAGGATGCGTCTAATAGTCTCGATGTTCTAAGGGATAAATATAAAGTAACATGGTGGGACGAATGGGATATTGGTAACCGTACAATAGGTGCGTGTTATGGAGAAACAGTAAAACGTCATAATTTAATGAAAAACCTGTTAGGTGATTTGAAAAATAATCCTGATGGAAGACGCCATATCATAAATATGTGGCAGGAGGACGATTTTAAGGACAAGCATGGTCTTAAACCTTGTGCGTACCAGACGGTATGGAATGTGCGTCATGATAAAGATGGTGTGGACTATCTTGATATGTGTCTGTTCCAGCGCTCAAGTGATTATGCTACAGCGGGAATAATAAATCAGATGCAGTATATAATATTTCTGATGCTTGTTGCCAGACATTGTGGCTATGCACCCGGACGTTTTACATGGTTTGTGGCTAATATACAAATATATGACAGGCATATTGAACCAATAGAGAAAATGCTCTCAAGGGAATCAATAGAATGCAGTCCTAAAATAGAAATAAATCCCGAAAAGAAATCATTCTATGATTTCACAGTAGATGATATAAAAATAACAGGCTATCCAAGAGAAGAAATAAAAGTAAAAAATCCGCAGCTCAAATTCGACCTTGGGATATAGTAAACTGTCTAGCCATGCTCATACAAGATGGTATGTGACTTATGCAAACTTGTTTGTAATAAGTCATATAACAGCTTGTATGAATAGGGCGTTCAGCCCTAGCGAGATGAAGCGAAGCGGAATGGAGGAAAAATATGAATTTAATAGTAGCAGTAGACAAAAATTGGGCAATAGGTAGCAAAGGTAAATTACTATTAAGCATTCCTGATGATATGAAATTTTTTAGAGAAACAACAACAGGGAATGTAGTGGTTATGGGAAAAACAACTTTAAAGAGTTTTCCGAATGAAAGACCACTAAAGAACAGAGTTAATATTGTTCTTACAAGAGATAATAGCTTTAAAGCACAGGATGCAGTAGTTGTTCATAGTGTGGAGGAAGCTTTAGCAGAAATTAAAAAGTATAATACAGAAAATGTGTATGTAATCGGAGGAGCAAGTGTGTATGAACAGATGCTTCCATATTGTGATACCGCTTATGTTACATATATAGATTATTCATATGAAGCAGATAAATATTTTCCTAATCTGGATAAGATGAATGACTGGGAACTTACAGAAGAAAGTGAAGAACAGACATACTTTGATGTAGAATATTATTTTAGAAAATACGAACGAAAATAAAAAATCCGCATATATTAGAATAAAGTTGTTTGGATTGGAACATATAGCATATGCGTGCAATGCAAAATGATTTAATTGACCAGGGACAGTTACAGGTAAAATGTACTACAATAAATAATATACCAATAGAAAATGTTAATATATCCATTTATTTTGAGGGACAGCCAACGAACAGAATAGAGGAGATTACTACAAATACATCAGGTCAGACAGAAGCAGTTGACTTACCGGCACCTCCAGTGGAATTGAGTCTGGATGAAAATAATATTATTCAGCCATATTCCGAGTTTTCTATACTTACAGAAGCAGATGGCTATGAACCGGTTAATATTTCAGGAGTAGAAATATTATCAGGAAGAAAGTCGATTCAGGATATTAGATTGAGGCCGGCAGCACAGGATGAAACAGGGGCAGATTATGTAATTCCTGCACACACATTATATGGTGACTATCCGCCTAAAATTGCAGAAGCAGAAATAAAACCGGTAAATGTTTCAGGGGAAATAGTATTGAGCAGGGTAGTTGTACCGGAATACGTAATAGTTCATGATGGAGCACCAACGGACAGTACAGCGAGTGACTATTATGTATTATATAGGGATTACATCAAAAATGTGGCTTCAAGTGAGATATATGCCACATGGCCTGATGAAACTATAAGAGCTAATATTCTGGCAATAATGTCATTTACACTTAACAGAGTATATACAGAATGGTATAGGAATAAGGGATACGATTTTACCATTACATCTTCAACCGCATTTGATCATAAATGGATAAATAACAGGAATGTATTTGATTCAATATCAGTAATTGTTGACGAATTGTTTAGTCAATATTTGTCAAGACCAAATGTGAAACAGCCAATACTTACACAGTATTGTGACGGAAAAAGAGTGACTTGTCCTGAGTGGATGTCACAATGGGGTTCTATGGGTCTTGGTGAAAATGGTTATTCTGCAATTGACATTCTTAGAAATTATTATGGGAATTCTATCTATATAAATACAGCAGAACAAATATCCGGAGTACCAATATCGTATCCTGGTTATGAATTAGATATTGGTGCATCTGGAAGTAAAGTGCAGCAGATACAGGAAGAATTAGACAGAATCGCACAGGTATATTCCAATATTCCAAGAATTCAGGCAGATGGCATATATGGTGAGGCAACAAAAGAAGCCGTAAGAGAGTTTCAGAGAACATTTGATTTACCACAGACAGGCGTGATAGATTTTAAAACATGGTATAAGATATCACAAATATATGTAGGCGTTACAAGAATAGCAGAATTAAATCCATAATAACATTGCAAGTCAGGTAAAATATTACTTTGGCTTGTAATGTTGCTGTTTAATTGATAAAATGTAACTGTTCGGTGTCGGGCAGATTGGCTCCGGACAGTTATGAGAGAATTGTACTTTAGGTTGTTAAATAATATTTGCGAAAGAGAATGGTTATATGGAAAATAGAAATAGTGGTACAAAATACATAGGTATTATACTTTTTTCATTTGTAATTATTGGATTTGTTGTATGCTACACCATAGTAGGCAAGGCAACTAATAACATAGATGATTTAGAAAGTGAAAAGCAGCAGAATGAAGAACAGCAGTCATCATATGAAGAACATGCTTCAGGTTTGGAAGAATCGAAGTCTTCTTTGGAGAATTTGGTATCATCATTGAATTCAGAATTATCCGTTATTAATGATAAGATAACGGATATTGAAAAACAGATTCGGGACAAGAATACAGAGATTGAAAATACCAAGGCTGAATTAGAAGAAGCTAAGTTAATGGAACAAAAGCAATATGATAATATGAAAATGCGAATAAGGTTTATGTATGAAATGGGAGATCAGAATTATTTTGAAATTCTATTTACGGGAAAATCTATTGCTGACAGTATTAATAAGGTTGAGTATGTGTCAGAACTTGTCTCATATGACAGGAAGATGATGGAAAAGTATAAAGAAACTAAACAGCTTATCGCAGATAAAGAATCTGTTTATACGACTGAGCAGCAGGAACTGTTAACGTTAAAAGACAAGGTTAATGAACAGCAGCAGTTGATTGCGCAGAAGATTTCTAAAACAAATGAGAATATAAAGGAATATGCTCAGGATATTTCCGCAGCAGAAGCAGCGGCTTTGGAATATGAAAAGAAAGTTGAAGCAAATAAAAGTGCCATAGATGAAGAATCAAGAAGAATAGAAGAGGAAAGTATTCTTAAACAGCAAAAGATTGAGCAGGCAAGCAGAGAACAGGCGAGCCGTGAGGAATCCATAAGAAATGAGCATAATGGCGCAGAAGAAGAGGAAACGACTTCACCACAGAATTCAGGTGGAAGTGATTATGTTCCGGCATCAAGTGATTTGGATATGTTAGCAGCGCTAATAGAATGTGAAGCCGGTAACCAGACATATTATGGAATGCTTTGTGTTGGTGCAGTTGTAATGAACAGAATTAACAGTTCAAGTTTCCCAAACACTTTATATGATGTGCTTTATCAGCCATATCAGTTTACTCCTGTTACAGTAAGCAACCGTTTTTCGCTGGTTCTTGCAAGGGGGGCAAATGAGACATGCTATAAGGCGGCAAGAGAAGTATTAGAACAGGGTAACATTGTAGGAACATGGCTGTTTTTCAGAATGAATGATGGTTCAAGAGATGGAGAAGTTATCGGAGACCACGTATTTTATTAAAATCAAGGACATAAAACTATATTAACAAGTAGAACATAAAACTATATTAAAAAGTAGTTGAAAATAAGTGTATATTATTGTATAATCTTTACAATTTGAGAAAAAATCAGAAACCACCTACACAAGAAAGGACGGGTTACAATCATGAAAGCTTTTCTAATACTCGAAGACAGTACCGTTTTCACGGGAATATCTATTGGTTCTACTAAGGAAGTCATCAGCGAAATCGTTTTTAACACATCAATGACAGGCTATTTAGAGGTTCTTACAGATCCATCGTATGCAGGACAGGCAGTAGTTATGACATATCCATTAATAGGAAATTATGGAATCTGTCATGCAGATATGGAATCATTAAAACCATGGCCTGATGGATATATAGTTCGTGAATTATCAAGATTACCAAGTAATTTCAGAAGTGAAGATTCTATACAGCATTTTTTAGAAGAGAATGACATTCCGGGAATTCAGGGAATAGATACAAGAGCATTGACAAAGATTCTTAGGGAAAAGGGAACAATGAACGGAATGATTACAACGAACGAGAATTATAATCTCGACGAAATAATCCCAAGACTTAAAGAATACATACCTAATGGTGTGGTTGAGAAAGTCACCTGTGCTGAGAAGTCAGAACTTAAAGGTGATGGATATAAAGTAGCACTTATGGATTTCGGTGCAAAAAACAACATAGCAAAATCTCTTAACAAGAGAGGATGTAATGTGACAATTTACCCTGCATTTACCACAGCAGAGGAAATCATTGCTGCTAATCCGGACGGAATTATGTTATCGAACGGACCTGGAGATCCAAAGGAGTGCGTAAGCATAATTAATGAACTTAAGAAATTATATGAATCAAATATTCCGATATTTGCAATCTGTCTCGGACATCAGCTTATGGCACTTGCTACAGGTGCAGACACTCATAAGATGAAATATGGTCACAGAGGCGGTAATCACCCGGTTAAAGATTTAAAATCAGGAAGAGTATATATTTCTTCACAGAATCATGGGTATGTGGTAGACAGTGAGACAATTAATCCTGAAATAGCAGAAGTAGGATTTATAAATGTTAATGATAAAACAGTGGAAGGCTTAAGATATAAGAATAAGAACATATTTACTGTTCAGTTTCATCCGGAAGCTTGTCTGGGTCCACAGGACTCAAATCTTTTATTTGATGAATTTATGCAGATGATGGGAGGAAATAAGAATGCCTAAGAATCTAAATATTAAAAAAGTATTAGTTATTGGTTCAGGTCCTATAGTAATCGGTCAGGCAGCAGAATTTGACTACGCAGGTACACAGGCATGTCGTTCATTGAAAGAAGAAAGCATTGAAGTTGTTCTTCTTAACTCTAATCCTGCAACAATCATGACAGATAAAGATATTGCGGATAAGGTCTATATCGAACCGTTAACAGTTAAGGTAGTGGAAAAACTTGTTGAAATAGAGAAACCTGACAGCATTTTACCTACACTTGGAGGTCAGGCAGCACTTAATCTTGCAATGGAACTTGCAGAAAGTGATTTCCTTGAGACACATAATTGTAAATTAATCGGTACAACACCAGAGACAATTAAGAAGGCAGAAGACCGTCTTGAATTCAAAGAGACAATGGAGAAGATTAATGAGCCTTGTGCACCTTCATTAGTGGTTGAAAATGTAGAAGATGGTGTGGATTTTGCTAACATAATCGGATATCCGGTAGTTTTAAGACCTGCTTATACACTTGGTGGAAGCGGTGGCGGTATCGCTCATAACTATCAGGAATTAGTAGATATTCTTTCAAACGGTCTGCGACTCAGCCGTGTAGGTCAGGTTCTTGTAGAGAGATGTATTGCAGGCTGGAAAGAAATAGAATATGAAGTAATGCGAGATGGAGCAGGAAACTGTATAACAGTATGTAATATGGAAAATATTGACCCGGTCGGTGTTCATACGGGTGACAGTATAGTCGTTGCTCCTTCACAGACATTAGGTGATAAAGAGTATCAGATGCTTCGTTCATCAGCATTAAACATTATTAATGAATTGAAAATCACAGGTGGCTGTAACGTTCAGTACGCACTTCATCCAACAAGTTTTGAATATTGTGTAATCGAAGTTAACCCACGAGTAAGCCGTTCGTCAGCTCTGGCATCTAAGGCAACGGGTTATCCTATTGCTAAGGTTGCGGCAAAGATAGCACTTGGTTATACATTAGATGAAATTAAGAATGCAATCACACATAAGACATATGCAAGTTTCGAACCTACACTTGATTATTGTGTTGTTAAGATTCCAAGACTTCCTTTTGACAAATTCATTACAGCTAAGAGAACTCTTACAACACAGATGAAAGCTACAGGTGAAGTAATGAGTATCTGCACTAACTTTGAAG
>CAZQRO010000071.1:3622-10926 GCA_964595785.1 uncultured Eubacterium sp. | reverse complement strand
AACCCACGTATCTAGCTTGGAAGGCTAGTGTTCTACCATTGAACTACACCCGCATATTGTATATGAAGCATTCGGCACGATGTGCCTCCTGCGTAGTGCCCAGAGCCGGAATCGAACCAGCGACACGAGGATTTTCAGTCCTCTGCTCTACCAACTGAGCTATCTGGGCAGCTTCAGTTACGAAACGCCATGATTAACACGCACTGAACATTTTACAATGACTTTTTTATATTGTCAAGCAAATTTTCAAAATAAATTTTCGTCATTTTCCATACCTGATATCAGTTGAGCAAGATTTTGCATTTTATTTTCAGTTTCCGCTAATTCATTACTACATTCTAAAAGTTGTGCCGAAATATCAACACCTGTAGAATTATATACCGGTTTATACTTAAGATCATGCTCTAAACTCGCCCAATAATCCATAGGCTCAGTTCTGAACTGAATCTCTACAGGAATCATTTTCATAGCTCCTATATAGTTAATCGGAACTTCAAGTATAAGATGAAGGCTGCGGTAACCATTAGGTTTAGGATTGGCAATATAATCTTTTCTTTTAATCAGATGCAAATCAGGCTGATTTTCTAAATACCTGGCAAATTCATATACATCACTAATATATGCACAGATAACCCTCACTCCTGCAATATCAAAAAGATTATCCTGCATATTATCCACAGTTGCCTCTAACTGTTTTTTTGCTAATTTGCCCATTACACTTCGTGCGCTTTTGATACGCTTTTCTAATTGGTGAAGCGGATCTCTGTTATATTTAAATTTAAGCATTTCGTTTATAGTTTCGATTCTTATGCAGATTTCCTTCATGGCTGCCTCATACATTTTCGAAAACATCTCGTATGGCGCCACATTCTTCTCCAACTGGTGAATTGCCACTTCCATCTTTCTGGCATCGCCCACTTTATTATTCATAATCTGCGGTAAAGATTCATTTCTCTCCGATAAGAATTTTATAATGTCTCTTCGTGTAATAATTCCTATAAAAATATTCATATCATCCACTACAGGCACAAAATTCTGTTCCATTGACAATAATAATAAATCATTTATATCACTGGAAATATTAATTGCCGGATTCCAACCTTTGCGAATTATATCGCTTATATACATCTGTTCAAAATCATTTGCTTTATCATCAGCATATTTAAGAAGAAAATCCTTGTCGCATACTGTTCCTGCATATGTACCATCATTTCTGATTACAGGAATTGCACTATATCCACTCTGCTTGAGAATCTCCATTCCCTCTGTAAATTCGTTATATTCATATAGAAATTTTACTTTTGCTTTTGAAATTATTAATTTAAATGCGTTCATCTGTCTGTCTCCATTCATCTCCCGTATTGTCTTGTATTATATTTTACCTATGCAAATTATTCAAGGCTATTTAGAATAAGTAATAAAACTTTCATAAACTTTACATTTTATTGATGATTTGTTGCATTTGACTAACCTATAATCTAATTGTAGTTATTCAGAGACAAGTCTTAGAACTTATTATTACTACTTGCTCTGAACAATTATATGATACCAGAGTCAAAACACCTTTTGACCACTGAATCATTATATGCAATTCACATAAGAAAGGTCGTGCAGGCATGTATACATCACGTAAAAGCAAAACAATTATGTGAAACCAGATACCATTTCGAACTGCGAAGTATGTATCGATGCCGGTCATGGCGGGAATGATAACGGAAGTAATAACGGCAAACGCCTTGATAAGAATGATAACCTTAATCTTGCTCTTCTGCTATATAAATACTTAAACGATAAAGGTGTGGCTGTTTCCATAACCCGAAACACAGATACCGCTCTTTCGCTCCAACAAAGAAAGGATATGGCTGAACACTCCGGCTGCAAACTCTTTATTTCTATACACAGAAATCTTTATGAAAAAGGCTCCTCTATAAATGGTGCTGAAGCATGGATTCACAGTTCTAATCCATCGAATGCAAATTCACTTGCCACATCTATTTTAGAAGACATCTGTGATTCCACTAATTTTGAGTATTCCACATTTGATAACCGCGGTGTAAAAACAGGTTCAATGACTGACAGCAATGAAGACTATGCCATTAACAAAGTAAGTATGACAAGCCTGATTTTAGAGATGGGCTTTATAACTAGTCCTTATGACAATGAGTCCTTTGACAATAATATGAATAAATATGCCGAGTTCATTGGAAAAGATATTATTGATTTTCTTAATACAAAACATTAATTTTGATGGGAGTTTCACATAGAATAAATATGTATTAAGAATAATAGTATATATTTAAAAACTGCCGGCAATCAAATTACCGGCAGCATAACATATTTGTCTCTTTTATAACTTCCTAATTTGGTAAAACATACCATTTATCGTTTAATCTATAAACCTCTATTAAATCCGCCCCTTCTTTCCATTCTTCACAATCTGCATCATAATAAGAAAATTCCACATCTACTTCATATAATTCTGATATTTTAACTGTAATTCCCGTTTCGTCTCTCATCACGTTAACAAAATGGTCAATTTCAGACTGCTCTTTTCTCTCCCTATCTATAATTTTAATATTATCTATATATAATACATCTTTGTAGCCCATTTCTTCTTCAAGCAAATATGCAAGTTCACTCTCGCTACAGCTCATTGATTTTACAAGAGCTTTTTTCATTTTATTCGTACACGTTGCTTCAACTAATGCTTCTGCGTCTCCATTTGATAATGCCTCATAATAATCTGTAACTGCACCATAAACTGATGGATTTCCACTAGTGTTTTTAACATCACTAGTCAATAATATTATAAATCCTCCACATACAGTAATCGCATAAGCTATGGCAATTGCTACAATTATACCCATAACCACCTTTGATGTTCTCTTAGGTTTCTGATTATAATTCAACTGCTGACTGTAATCTGGCGGCCGGCTGTAGTTCAGCTGCTGACTGTAATCTGGCGGCTGCTCTGTTGTTTGATTTTCACTGCCTGACATATCCTGACTAATTGCTTGTTGTGATGAGCCACATTTTGAGCAGAATGCCGCTTTATCATTAAGAGCTGCTCCACATTTTATACCCCGTTTCATATGTATCCTCCATATTTTTACAATATATTTTATATTATATCGATTTCAGAGAATTAATCAATAATTTTACCTTTGTTTTCTTTGACGTTTTGATTTTTCCCATCGTCTTTACCTAGCTTTCAGTGAATAGAACCTACTTGTTTCTGCTTAATAATCCTATGAATAATTTTTGATATTAAAAAAGAAACTTACTACGAATAATATAGTAAATTCCTTTTTTTATGCCGGCGACCGGAATCGAACCGGTACGGGAGGTTAGTCCCGCAGGATTTTAAGTCCTGTGCGTCTGCCAGTTCCGCCACGCCGGCATGATTTGTACAAAAACGATTGCACTAATCAATGGATGGTGGTGGATTCGAACCACCGAAGCAATTTGCAGCAGATTTACAGTCTGTCCCCTTTGGCCACTCGGGAAACCATCCAAAACTAACTTTAACGCTATATATTTATACCATATAAAGCGTTAAAGTGCAAGTATTTTTTATACTTTAATATATGATACCGGGGGCAAATAGTATAAATTATGTTTATATATTTGCCCCCTAACACTTTTAATCCATATTCTTTCTTCTGTATATTGCCGCTGAAAAGCCCTGTAATCTGACCACTAATTCTCCGTTTACCACAGGGTAATCTACTTTACCCACATTATAAGAATCTCTTGATGAAACTATCAGACTTTCCATAACCGAATCATCAGACACACCTAACTGCCATACAGGAATTCGTATTTCCTTTTCGACATCATTATTATTAGCTGCAACTGCAAGAATATTATTCTCTAGAAATCTTCCGTAAGCAACCACATTATATTCTCCGTATAATGCCTTAAATGAACCTTTTCTAAGGGCGATATTATGTCTGTGAATTCTTATGGCATCCCTATGGAATTCTATCAATTCCAAATCTTCTCTTCCCCATGGATAAGTCCTTCTATTGTCAGGGTCAGTCCAGCCACAGACACCTGCCTCATCGCCGTAGTAAATTGTAGGGGCTCCCGGCCATGTCATCTGCATAATAACTGCTTCTTTCATTATACCTTTATTAATGTACATTTCTGCCGCTCTTGAGCCTGCTGAAGCAACCCTTCCGATATTTCCATTTGTACGTGTCATGAAACGCGAATGGTCATGGTTAGATAATTCATTCATTGCCACTAACATTGAGTTTCCCTGAAACCTTGACATATGATGTCTCATAGATGCAAAAAACGAATATGAATCGCCACGTAAATCATCACGTTTTTCATCACTATGTTTCTCCATGCCCGTTAGAAACCACGTAATAGGTTCCATAAATGCATCATAATTCATTACTGTATCCCATTCATCGCCCTGAAGCCATGAACCCGGGTCTCCATAATGTTCTGCCAGAATAATAGCTTCTGGATTGGCTTCTTTAACATTCTTTCTGAAATCCTTCCAGAACTTGTGATTATATTCACCACTCTGGCCTAAATCTGCCGCCACATCAAGTCTCCAGCCATCCACATTATATGGCGCTGATACCCATTTTTTTGCAATATTCATAATATATTCGTATAACTTAGGTGATTCCTCATAATTAAGTTTAGGAAGAGTATCATGTCCCCACCAGCCGTTATAATGGTAATTATATGGCCATGCATCTTCAAAAAATTTAAAGAACGTCCTATATGGACTATCTGCTGAAACATAAGCCCCTTTATCATATCCTGCCTGATTTTCATAAATCTGTTCTTTATCAAGCCACTTATTAAACGAACCGCAATGATTAAATACACCATCTAATATGACTTTCATTCCTCTTCTATGGACTTCATCCACAAATCTTGCAAAAAATTCATTAGATGCCTCTAAGTTAAGCTTATCAGTTACTCTTGTTATATACCTGGTGGCTTCTCTGTTAAGGTGCTGTCCTTCATTTAATAATTCACCTTCATCCTTAACAATCTTTCCAAAATGAGGGTCTATATAATCATAATCCTGTATGTCATATTTATGGTTAGAAGGTGACACAAATAACGGGTTAAAATATATAACTTCTACGCCTAATTTCTCTAAGTAGTCTAATTTATCCCATACACCCTGAAGGTCCCCGCCATAGAATTCTCTTACTCCCATGGTAGCCGGATATTTATTCCAGTCATCAACTTTAACTGAATAATCACCTATATAACTATATTCTCTGGTTTCGACATCATTACTTTTATCAGCATTGAAGAATCTGTCTGTATAAATCTGGTACATCACTGCACCTTTAGCCCATTCAGGAGTTTTAAATCCCGGTGTAATTACAAAATCGTACCAGCCAAGTCTCTTATCACAGACGCCTGATTTATCAAAATAGCATACCTCAAATCCTGTTACCACTTTGAAATAATACTTTATCTGGTTTTCTAATACACTAATCTCATACTCGTAATAGTCAAATATTTTATCAGAACACATATGCTGCATCAGATTCTCATCATTATCAATGCAAAGATAAACCCTGTCTGCATTTGCAACAGCAGTTCTGAATTTTATTTTTACCCTTGTATTCTTCTCCGGCTCAGCCGGAAATCTGTATTCAGCAGTTTCATCACTAAATAAAGCCTCCTTATTAAGCATAGGCTTCATATTCTGTATATAAAAAATTTTCTTTTCATTTTCAGTCATACAACTCAAATCAATATTCATAGATTATTTCCTCTTAATATATAATATGTACTTTTCACAATTTTATTATAATTCACTTTCAAATGCAACAATTAATTAATGTAAAAAGGACAGCTTTCGTGGCTGTCCTTTTCGGAGAAGGTATTTCGTTTCTTATGGGGTGTAGCAAAAACTATATAATGTATTGGGGGGTTTTTACGATATTTAGTATAGCATCGGTATGCCCAAAAGTCTGCACAAAGTTTACAAAAGTTCATATTATTTTTTGTGCATTCTGCCATGTATTTTTTTATTTTTGTAAAATCAATCAGATTAATTAATGTTTTTTATGCATTTTCCACATTATCATAATTTCCAAACAACGTTTCAAATTCCTTCTGATTTATCTTCTCTTTTTCAATGAGAAGTTCTGCACTCTTGTATAAGATGTCTTTATATTCTTCAATAATTTTCTTAGCCTTGCTATAGCATTCGTCGACAATTCTCTTTACTTCATTGTCGATTGTACTTGCTGTTCCATCAGCATAACCTCTTGTATGTGCAAGATCTCTGCCGATAAATACTTCATCATCATCATCGCCATAACATATAAGTCCTAATTTATCTGACATACCATATTTAGTAACCATTGCCTTAGCTGTAGCTGTTGCCTGTTTAATATCCTGAGAAGCACCTGTTGTGATGTCATCTAGTACCATTTCCTCCGCAATACGGCCTCCAAGTGATACCATAATATTCTGAAGCATCTTACCTCTTGTATTAAACATTTCATCTCTCTCCGGAAGCGGCATTGTATATCCGGCGGCTCCTGTTCCCGTAGGAATAATTGAAACTGTATGAACAGGTCCAACATCAGGCAGCACATGGAATAAAATTGCATGACCCGATTCATGGAATGCTGTTATCTTCTTCTCTTTTTCAGAGATAATTCTGCTCTTCTTCTCTGTTCCTATTCCAACCTTGACAAATGATCTGTTAATATCTGCCTGATTAATAAATCTTCTATCCTGCTTTGCCGCATAAATAGCAGCCTCATTAAGAAGGTTCTCAAGGTCTGCACCTGTAAATCCTGCTGTTGTCTGTGCAACATTATCGAGGTCTACGTCATCACCAATAGGCTTATTCTTAATATGAACTTCAAGAATTTCTTTTCTTCCTCTTACATCAGGTCTTCCAACAACAACCTTTCTGTCAAAACGTCCCGGTCTTAAAATAGCAGGGTCAAGAATATCTACACGGTTAGTTGCCGCCATTACAATAATTCCTTCGTTAACACCAAAACCATCCATTTCTACAAGCAGCTGATTAAGTGTCTGTTCCCTTTCATCATGACCGCCGCCCATTCCTGTTCCTCTTCTTCTAGCAACCGCATCTATTTCATCAATAAATACAATACACGGTGAATTCTTCTTAGCTTCTTCAAATAAGTCTCTTACTCGTGAAGCACCGACACCGACAAACATTTCTACGAAATCCGAACCCGAAATACTGAAAAATGGTACTCCGGCTTCTCCTGCAACTGCCTTTGCAAGTAATGTCTTACCTGTTCCCGGAGGTCCCGTAAGAATAACGC
>CAZQRO010000071.1:0-3612 GCA_964595785.1 uncultured Eubacterium sp. | reverse complement strand
CTTAGGATGCCTAAGGAAATCAACAATTTCCTCTAACTCCTCTTTTTCTTCATGAAGTCCTGCAACATTATCAAATTTAACCTTTTTACCCATATCTGTTGCCATCTTAGCACGGCTCTTGCCAAAATTCATCATTTTGCCACCGCCACCGCCGCCGGTCTGGGCTGTCAAAAGTGAGATGAAAATAATTGCTATTACAATCATCACAACATATGGAAGTACCTGCCATATGATATTTTCCTTCTCAACATCTTTCATGGAGTAATCTACACCTAATTTAATAAGTCTCTCCTCAGTATCAGCTGCGCTTGACACCTGAATAGAATGCTTATCTCCATCTTTTAACTTAACAACAAGTTTACCTGTAGGAACCTCCTTGTTCTGGTAAACAGTAACGCTCTTAACGTCATCTGCCTTTAAATCCTCTAAAAAATCGGTATAATTATAATTATCTGTATCTTTATTATAAATAGCTATATAATAAAATGCCGCGGCAACAAGCAGAAGTATAACTATATAAATACCAAAACCTTTCATTTGTTTCTTCAATTTTTGAAACCTCCTCTCACCTTTCTAGTATTATTTATTCTGTATCTACCACACCAATATATGGTAAATTTCTATATTTCTGGTCATAGTCTAAGCCATAACCAACGACAAATTCGTCCGGAATATTAAAACAAGTGTATTGAACATTAACATCAACAACTCTTCTTTCAGGCTTATCAAGCAATGTGCATATTTCAATACTGTCAGGTTTTCTCTGCCACAAAATTTCCGTAAGCGCTTTAAGTGTACGTCCTGAATCGATAATATCCTCAACAATAAGTACATGCTTACCTTCTATGGACTCATCTAAATCTTTAACAATCTTAACTGTTCCGCTGCTCTCAGTTCCTGAGCCATAACTTGATACAGCCATAAAATCCATTGAAACATCGGTTGTAATTCTTTTAGCTAACTCACACATAAAAAAAACTCCACCTTTTAATACACATATAAGATGAACTGTTTTGCCTGCGTATTTCTCACTAATAGTTTTGCCAATCTCGTTAATCTTAGCATCTACATCTTCTTCCTTAATCAAAACTCTGATTTTGTCTTGCATTTACTCTTTATCCTTTCCCGTTATTCTTAAAATTCTCTTTGTATCAGATGTAATCTTATATTCTTCACTAATTCTATATCCTACAATCCACATAATGTGTGGACCATCGGCAAATAATGGAATTTGCTTTCTTTCTTCCGCCGGTATTTTCTCATCTATGAAAAATGTTTTTAACTTTTTCCTGTTCCCCTCGTAATTAACCACAAGAAAATCTCCCGGTTCACGATATCTCAATTGAACAGTAAAATTTATTTTATCATAATCAAAGCATTTCGTATACATTTTTTGTTCACTTTTTAAATGATTTTCGAAAATTTTTATATTTATATTTTCTTCTTCTATATCTATAATTTCTACTTCAAATACATTGTTTTCTATCTCATAAGTACCGGGTTTTGTTATTTCCGTTGCATTTATCTGAATTATTTTATCATTAAATGTATTTTTCAAAACAATATTTTCATATTCAGAAAATGCCTTAATATTATATGGAAGCATTATCTGTCTTCCTGTCTGCTTCTCGGAAAGTTCTAATACATCCTCTATGTGCTGTCTGGTAATATCCTTAAGTTTTCCTGCCTTATTCCCAACGGCTTGCCTTATGACTCTCCTTGCAACGAATCTGTCTGCTTCCTTAATCATATTTTTATTAATGTAAATACAATTATTATGCTCTGTAACAGTCTTTTCATACATTCCATCTGTTATTTTTGACAGATATGTCTCTGCCTCCTTTACCTCCTCAGTCACCTGACAAATATGCAAAAGACTCTTATTATTAATATGCTGTTGTAAATAAGGCAATACCTTATGCCGTATTTTATTTCTGGTATATTCCTCTGACATATTCGTAGAATCATTAATATATTCAATATGTTTCTCTGTTAAGTACTCCTCTATTTCATCTCTGGCAAGGCATAATACAGGTCTGATAACCAGTCCCATAGCACAGGATATACCCGTCAATCCTTTTAGTCCGCTTCCTCTGCACAGATTATGTATAAAAGTTTCCGCATTATCATTACGGTTATGAGCCACGGCAATTTTAACCTTTTTGTCTTTATCAGAAAGTGTATCTGCCACCTTTTTAAATGTTTCATATCTTAGAATCCTGCCCGCTTCCTCTTCTGACAATCCTTTTTCTTTAGAGTATTCCGGAACATTATATCTATAACACTCAAATTGCACGTTGTCCCTTTCACACATTTCTTTCACAAAGTTCATATCTCTATCTGCTTCTTCTCCACGTATTCCATGATGTATATGAACTACCATAATATCACATCCAAAGTATGTTTTTAATGTTAACAGCATTTTATACAGGCACACAGAATCAGCGCCACCGGATACTCCTACAATGACGCTTTCTTCTTTTTCTATCATATGAAATTGTTCAATATAATTTTTTACTTTGCTAAGTTCATTCATATCCTGCCTCATTCTAAGCAATTAAAGCATTTTTCTAATTTCATATCCTCTATGTTACTTTATTCTTGGCTTAATCGCAAGTGTTTACGCAATCTTTTTGTTATTTTCCCATATTCCGGTTACTAAAACCGTCATATCATCTGTTAATCTGGATTTATCTAAAACCGCATTTTCTAAAATTCTGTCTGCTACCTCCTTTGGTGTTGTACATTGGATATCTCTGATTATCTCTACTAACTTACTGTCATTATCCTCACAGTCAAGTGCATCTATTACACCATCAGATACCATAATTACCAAATCCCCATCGTAAAGTTTCTTACTGGTTGTATCATAATCCACTTCTGAAAACATCCCAAGCGGCATAGATGTCGATTTAATAGTTTCCACCCATGTTCCTCTCTTTACAAATGTAGTGGCTGCACCAATTTTTACTAAGTCACACACTCCCGAATGCAGGTCAATCACTCCATAATCTAAAGTCGCAGGATGTTCCTCTTCTGAATTCATAATCATTACCGAATTAATCATTTTAAGTGCCGTATCTCCGTCAAATCCACTATCTAACAACTGCTCTAACAGTTCTATTACTGTTTCACTCTCTAAGCATGCACTGGCACCATATCCCATTCCATCAGAAATCCCCATAAGAACCTGTCCATTTTCTAATTCTTTAAGTGAATAATTATCTCCTGACACACCGCTTTCCCCACGGGCTTTTCTCGCTGCCCCTGTAAGTCTTTCTTCTAATAACTTCTGCATACTGTTTTCTTCATTATTATTAATATTTTCTTCAAATCTATATATGATATTCTTTGGCAGCATCAGAAAAACAATCCCTGCCCCTAACACCCCTTTCATTATATTATCACTTATAAATAACGGATATGCCACATAACCTACTGTCAGTGTAGCTGAGAATACCGCCATCACAAATGGTGTTCCTATAGATATAAGCATTTTCATATTAAATGGTCCACTTATCTTATTCATGACCATATCTGCTATTTCTACAGTTAAAACAGATACAAAGCATACTGCTGCCTGATAGTACTAATCCAATTAAATTAATTACT
>CAZQRO010000070.1:0-11019 GCA_964595785.1 uncultured Eubacterium sp. | reverse complement strand
CATTTTAGTGTACGTTTAAATGGAGCTTATGTAAATCCACATAATTATGTAGGTTAGAAAGGCAGACAATATGGAGAATGACAACAAAGATGAGATTACTATAGAAAAAGATGATGATGAACAGGAAAACAGAAAAGAGAAACGTGAAGGAAAAGTATATCGTTCAGGTCTGATTACAGGTATTATATGGGGAATCGGCATTGTATTTGCCCTAATGCTGGGCTCAAATATTATTGCATCTAAATTAGACAATAAAACTACCGGCATATTGAATTCTTCAGCACTTAAGGGAAGCAGTAAATCCTCATCAATCAAAGAGTATATAGATAAGTATTTTATGGAAGATGTGGATTCAGACGAATTGGTAGAAGGCATGTATAAAGGTATGTTAGAATCTTTGCAAGACCCTTATTCTGTATATTACACCAAGGAGGAATGTGAAGCATTAAATGAATCTTCTACCGGTAAATATGTGGGATTAGGTATTTCTGTTTCACAGGATAATGAGACAAAAGTCATTACGATTACAAAAGTATATGATAATTCACCGGCAGCAAAAGCAGGATTAGAAGTTGGTGACACTATATATTCTGTAAATGATGAGGTGATTGCATCTAAGTCGTTAGATGAAATTATGACAGACCTTAAAGGTGATGAAGGTAAAGAGGTCAGGATGGGTGTAAAGCGTAATGATGAAATAATCAATGTAGATATGACATTACAGGTAGTTGACATTGATGTGGTATCATATGAAATGCTTGAAAATCATATAGGTTACATTATCATAGACCAATTTGAGGGAACATCAAGAGAACAGGTAGAAGAAGCAATTAATGATTTATTATCACAGGGCATGGAAAAAATCATTGTTGATGTAAGAAGTAATCCGGGCGGACAGTTAGAATGTATACAGGGAATTCTTAATTATTTTCTTCCAAAAGGCAAACTTTTGTTATACAGTGAGACAAAAGAAGGAAAACAGGAAAGATATTATACGGAAAATGACGGAATTATCCCGGATATGCCAATGTGCGTACTGGTAAATGAAAACAGTGCGAGCGCAGCAGAAGTTTTTGCAGGTGTGGTTAAATGTTATGGCAGAGGCAAACTTGTGGGAACAACAACATTTGGTAAAGGTATTATGCAGTCTATATTTGCATTAGAAGATGGAACCGCAATTAAACTTACCATTGGCAAATATTATCTGCCAGATGACAGTAATATTCATGGTATAGGTATTGAACCTGATTATAAGGTGGAGGTTCCGGAAAGTATTAGTAATATATGGACGGTGGAGCATTCAGAAGATCCACAGCTTACAAAGGCAATAAAAGTTTTAGAAGAAACGGATTAAATGAAAAAGAAAACACTGATGTGTAAAAACGTTTCGGTAGAAAGTGAAAAAGATTTTTCACGACTAAATAAGCCATTATATTTGTGTGTAATTTTATACATAAAATATAGTGGCATTTTTTTATAAAGTGTGCTATGCTATATTATATTTCGAATGTGTGTTCGATTTAAAACAATGATAATAAAACAATGATAATAAAACAATGATAATAAAACAATGATAATAAAACGATGATAATAAAACAACGATAATAAAGTAAAATAAGTATATGATAATATAGGTAAACATTTTATAGAAGTTAAACGAAGAATGATATATAGCAATTAAGAAAGGATAAAATGACAAAATATGGATAAAAAGTTTAAACTTGTATCAGAATACAAACCTACAGGTGATCAGCCACAGGCAATCGATGAACTGGTAAAAGGTTTTAGAGAAGGCAATCAGTTTGAAACTTTGCTGGGTGTAACCGGCTCAGGTAAGACATTTACCATGGCAAATGTAATAGAGCAGCTTAATAAGCCGACATTGGTTCTGGCTCATAATAAGACTCTTGCGGCACAGTTATACGGAGAATTCAAGGAATTTTTTCCCGAGAATGCGGTAGAATATTTTGTATCATATTATGATTACTATCAGCCGGAAGCCTATGTTCCATCTACTGATACTTATATAGAGAAGGATTCCGCCATTAATGAAGAGATAGATAAACTCCGCCATTCAGCGACGGCGGCATTGTCTGAGAGAGATGATGTTATTATAATTTCCAGTGTTTCGTGTATATATGGTTTGGGTAGTCCGATTGACTACCAGAATATGGTATTATCTCTCAGACCGGGTATGATTAAGGATAGGGATGAAGTACTTAAGAAGTTAGTGGATATTCAGTATGCCAGAAATGATATGGATTTTAAGCGTGGAACATTCAGAGTAAGGGGAGATGTTGTGGAAATATTTCCGGTAACTTCTTCTGAAAACGCGGTTAGGGTGGAATTCTTTGGCGATGAGATTGACAGAATAACAGAGATAGATACTTTAACAGGAGAGATTAAAAGCCGATTAGAGCATATCGCCATCTTTCCGGCATCTCATTATGTTGTTCCAAAGGAAAAGATTGATTTAGCTGCTAAAAATATTGAGAAGGAACTAGCAGAGCGGGTAGAGGTTTTTAAAAGTGAAGATAAGTTATTAGAGGCTCAGAGAATAGCAGAGCGAACTAATTTTGACATAGAGATGATGAGGGAAACAGGGTTCTGTTCGGGTATTGAGAATTATTCAAGGCATTTGGCAGGATTAGAACCGGGAGCAACCCCACATACACTTTTGGATTATTTTCCGGAAGATTTTCTTATGATTGTAGACGAATCACACATTACCATACCGCAGGTGAGGGGAATGTATGCAGGAGACCAGTCAAGAAAGTCTACTCTTGTGGATTATGGTTTCAGGCTTCCATCGGCAAAGGATAACAGACCGCTTAATTTTACTGAATTTGAGAGTAAGATAGACCAGATGATGTTTGTATCTGCGACACCGAATGTGTACGAGGCTGACCATGAACTATTGAGGGCAGAACAGATTATCAGACCAACCGGATTATTAGACCCGGAGGTAATTGTGAAGCCTGTAGCAGGTCAGGTAGATGACCTTATCGGTGAGATTAATAAAGAGACTGCTAAGAAGAATAAGGTTCTTGTAACAACTCTTACTAAACGAATGGCAGAGGACCTTACGGATTATATGAAGGAAGTGGGAATTCGTGTTAAGTATCTTCATTCTGATATAGACACTTTAGAGAGAACTGAGATTATCAGGGATATGAGATTGGATGTATTTGATGTGTTAGTAGGTATTAACCTCTTGCGTGAGGGTTTGGATATACCGGAGATTACCCTGGTAGCTATATTAGACGCAGACAAGGAAGGGTTCTTAAGGTCGGAGACTTCTCTGATTCAGACTATCGGACGAGCGGCAAGAAATTCGGACGGACATGTTATAATGTACGCAGATAAGATTACCGAATCTATGAAAGTAGCTATTGAAGAAACTAACAGAAGAAGAGAAATTCAGCAGAAGTATAATGAAGAACATGGAATTACACCGACCACCATTAAGAAGGCGGTACGTGACAGAATCAGTATTACAAAAGAAGCTGTGGAAACGGTGGACAAATTAGAAAAAGATCCCGAATCCATGAGCAGAAATGAAATAGAGAAACTTATTAAGAAGATTACGAAAGAGATGCAGAAAGCCGCATCAGAACTTAACTTTGAGGCAGCCGCAGAATTGCGCGACCAGATGGTTAAACTTAAAGAGCAGCTAAGAGACTTGTGAAATTGCAGATTAGAAATAGCAAAATGGAGTATCTAATCGCAAACCTTCGCAAAAACGCTTCGGTATGGAGGTAAAGATGAAAGACAGACAGTATATTAAAATAAAAGGTGCTTCTGAACATAATCTTAAGCACATTAATGTGAATATTCCAAGGAATGAATTCGTAGTGTTGACGGGACTTAGTGGTTCAGGTAAGTCAACACTGGCTTTCGACACCGTATATGCAGAGGGTCAGCGAAGATATATGGAGTCTCTGTCTTCTTATGCAAGGCAGTTCTTAGGACAGATGGAAAAACCGAATGTGGAAAGTATAGAAGGGTTGTCACCGGCTATCTCTATTGATCAGAAGTCGACGAACCGTAATCCTCGTTCTACTGTTGGAACTGTTACAGAGATATATGATTATTTCAGATTATTGTATGCAAGAATTGGTGTGCCTCATTGTCCTAAATGTGGTAAAGAGATTATGCGCCAGACTGTTGACCAGATGGTAGACCAGCTTATGTCATTGCCGGAACGTACGAAGATTCAGCTTATGGCACCCATAGTAAGAGGGCGTAAGGGTGAACATGTAAAGGTTCTTGAACAGGCGAAAAAGTCAGGATATGTCCGTGTAAGAATTGACGGAAATATGTATGAACTAAGTGAAGAGATTAAGTTAGAGAAGAATAAGAAGCATAATATTGAGATAGTAGTAGACCGTGTAGCCATAAGAGAGGGTATTAACAAACGTCTTACGGATTCGATTGAAAATGTTCTTGATTTGGCTGAAGGGCTTATGGTAGTAGATGTGGCAGGTGGCGAAACATTGAATTTCAGTCAGAGTTTTTCATGTCCTGACTGTGAGATAAGTATTGATGAGATTCAGCCGAGAAGTTTCTCTTTCAATAATCCTTTTGGTGCGTGTCCATCCTGTCTGGGTCTGGGTTATAAGATGGAATTTAATGAAAACCTTATGATTCCTGACAAATCTTTAAGTATTAACGATGGTGCAATCGTAGCTATGGGCTGGCAGTCAAGTGGTAAAACAGGCAGTTTCACTCATGCCATTTTAGAGGCACTGGCTTTAGAATATAATTTTTCGCTAGATACGCCATATGAGCAGTTAAGTGATGTTGCGAAGAAAGTACTTATATATGGAACTGATGGTAAGGCTGTGAAGGTATTTTACAAAGGTCAAAGAGGTGAAGGTGTGTACGATGTACCATTTGAAGGTCTTATTAAGAATGAAGAGCGTCGTTACAGAGAGACAGGTTCAGACAATGTTAAACAGGAATATGAAGAATTTATGACTATTACTCCTTGTAAAGAATGTGGAGGACAGAGACTTAAGAAATCTTCACTGGCAGTTACAGTGGCAGATAGAAATATTTATGAGGTTACCTCTATGTCTATAAGAGATTTGCAGACATTTATGGAAAAAATGGAACTTACCGAGAGCCAGATATTTATCGGTGGTGAAATTCTTAAAGAAATCAAGGCAAGAATCAAGTTTCTTATGGATGTAGGTTTGGAATATCTGACTTTATCCAGAGGGACGGCTTCTTTATCAGGTGGTGAAGCACAGCGAATCAGGCTGGCAACACAGATTGGCTCAGGATTAGTAGGTGTGGCATATATCTTAGATGAGCCAAGTATTGGTCTTCACCAGAGGGATAATGATAAACTGATAGGAACTCTTACACATTTACGCGACTTAGGCAATACACTTATAGTCGTAGAACATGATGAAGACACAATGAGAGCAGCTGACTATATCATAGATATAGGTCCGGGTGCAGGTGAACATGGTGGAAATGTAGTGGCAGAGGGAACAGCCGAGGAGATAATGCGGAATGAGAATTCTATTACCGGAGCGTATTTAAGCGGTAAAGTAAAAATACCTGTGCCATCGGAGAGAAGGAAACCGACGGGCTGGATTACTGTTAAAGGTGCGAGGCAGAATAACCTTAAGAATATTGATGTGGATTTTCCGTTAGGAGTAATGACATGTGTAACAGGTGTGTCAGGTTCCGGCAAGAGTTCGCTTGTAAATGAGATATTGTATAAATCTCTTGCAAAACAGCTTAACAGGGCGAGAACAATCGCCGGTGACCACGATACGATTGAAGGTGTGGAGCAGTTAGATAAAATTATTGATATAGACCAGTCGCCAATCGGAAGAACACCACGTTCTAATCCAGCCACTTACACAGGTGTGTTTGACCAGATTAGGGATTTATTTGCCAGTACGGCAGATGCAAAGACTATGGGATATAAGAAGGGAAGATTTAGTTTCAATGTAAAAGGTGGTCGTTGTGAAGCCTGCTCAGGAGACGGTATCATTAAGATAGAGATGCATTTTCTTCCTGATGTGTATGTGCCTTGTGAAGTATGTGGAGGCAAGCGTTACAATCGTGAAACATTAGAAGTGAGGTATAAGGGCAGGAATATTTTCGATGTGTTGGATATGACTGTGGAGGAAGCACTGACGTTCTTTGAAAATGTTCCTTCAATATACAGAAAAATTAAGGCATTAGATGAGGTAGGACTCTCATATATTAAATTAGGTCAGCCGTCTACTACTTTATCAGGTGGTGAGGCACAGCGAGTTAAACTTGCAACAGAACTTAGCAGACGTGGAACAGGCAGGACTATATATATCTTAGATGAACCGACAACTGGTCTTCATTTTGCAGATGTCCATAAATTAGTGGAAATCCTTAGAAAATTGTCTGATGAAGGTAATACTGTTGTAGTTATTGAACACAATCTTGACGTAATCAAAGTAGCAGATTATATCATAGACATTGGTCCGGAAGGAGGAGATAAAGGAGGTACTGTTATTGCTAAAGGTACGCCTGAAGAAGTTGTTAAGAACAAGAAATCATACACGGGACAGTATGTCAAAAAATATTTGTAAATCTCTGAAATATAATTACCATAATATTTTTTAGAATTCAGTATAGACATATATTGCGAAAAAAGGTCAAAAACCACTTGCATAGTTACTAATACTTTTTGTATAATTAAAGTATTGTGCGTATTTGTGTAAGTGGTTTTAAATTTTAAGAGATAGTGCAGCATTTTTACTGTCTGCTATCATAATTATATGGAAAGATTCAAGGAGAAATGTTTAATGAATTCATTTGTTAATCAGGTGACAAAAATTAATGGAATAATTAATAACTTGGTATGGGGAATCCCGATGCTTATTCTAATTATTTCAACAGGTATCTGGATGACGTTTAGAACGGGATTCTTTCAGGTAGTAAGGGCAAAAATTGTAGCAGATGAAACTTTTTTTGCCATTTTCAAGAAGAGACATGTAACTAAGACAAAAGATAAAAAGGCGATTTCGCAGTTTCAGGCATTGTCAACAGCACTTGCAGCAACTATCGGAACAGGTAACATAGCAGGTGTGGCAACTGCAATAGCAGTTGGTGGTCCCGGTGCTATTTTCTGGATGTGGGTATCAGCATTTTTGGGAATGATGACCATTTATTCTGAAAATGTTCTGGGTATTTTCTATAGAAGAAAGAATACAAATGATGAGTGGTCCGGTGGAGCAATGTACTACATTCAGGATGGTCTGGGAAGCAAAAAGGGTATGAAAAAAACAGCTAAATTCCTTGCAGTATTATTTGCAATTTTCTGTGTTCTGGCTTCGTTTGGCATCGGCAACATGACACAGGTTAATTCAATTACAGATGCGATGTACAGTAATTTTGGTATATCTAAGCTTGTAATGGGTATTATCCTTGCTGCTGTTGTAGCACTTGTAATTGTAGGAGGTATCAAACGTATGGGTCAGGTAACGGAAAAACTTGTGCCTTTTATGGCACTTGCATACATATTTGGTGCTTTAGTGATTTTTATCGCAAATTACAGACAGATACCATATGTATTTGGAAGTATTTTCAAAGATGCATTTAATATGGCGGCAGTGGGCGGCGGTGTAGGCGGTTATGTAATTAAACGTGCTATAACAATGGGATTTAAGAGAGGTGTGTTCTCTAATGAGGCAGGTCTTGGCTCTTCTGTTATGGTTAATTCATCGTCAGATGTTAAAGAACCTGTAATTCAAGGTATGTGGGGAATTTTTGAGGTGTTCTTCGATACTATCGTCGTATGTACATTAACAGCATTTGTGTTATTATCAAGCAGTTCAGATGCTTCCACGCAGTCAAAAGTATTTTCAAATATTACAACTAAGAGTCAGACATTCAGTATTGCGGAACACATTGCAGACGAAGAGGAAGTTCCACTTATTGATAAGGAGTATAATTTGCTGATAATTGATGTTGACAGTGACGGCAAAGCAAAATTGTATTCAGATATCCCGGTCGGAGGAGAATATGTGGAATTGAAGGCATATGGAAATACATATTATGCTAAGGCGGTCAGAGAGGAAGAGACAGCAGAAGATGACTATATCTATACTAATATAATGTCAATCGAAGGAAATGCAGCAAAGGATTCTTCAGGAAAAACAGTTAAAGATGAAGAGGGCAATACCATTCTTGACTCAGTAACAGTTTCACAGATTAATGGTGTATCACTTGCTACATATGCATTTTCACAGAGATTTGGTGACGCAGCTGCAAAACTTTTATCAATTGCCGTTTTACTCTTTGCATTTTCAACAGTTATCGGCTGGTCGTTCTATGGAACAAAAGCTATGGAATATCTATTTGGAACAAAGTCAACAGTATTCTATAAGATAGTTTTTGTCTGCTTCATAGTAGTAGGCGCAACGCTTAACTTAAGTCTTGTATGGAGTATTGCAGATACGTTAAACGGCTTGATGGCAATACCAAACTTAATTGCAGTATTGGCATTATCCGGAACAGTTGTTAAAATCACAAGAAACTATACAAAACGTAAGATTAAGAAAGATGATGTTACCCTCAAACCAATGCTTTCTGCCTTTCATGATATCCAGAAAGAGCAGGAAGAGAAGATGAGAGTAGAGGAAACCTAGAAAGGTGAAGAGAGGTTCTTAAGTCAAGATATGTAAGCGTTAGAATGGTGAAGAATGAGACTCTGGAGTCAGAATATGTAAGTGTTAGAAAGGTGAAGAGAGGTACCAGAGTCAAAACATATAAAAGTTAGAAAGATGAAGAAGAACTTTAGATATAAGGTTTGAGAAGTTTAGGTGAACAGAAGGAAATCTGTTTTACCAGGGTGGGTGATGTGCTTGACATTGCCTGCCTTTTTAATTATAATCAAACAATAATATTTAAAGATGAATCTTTTGGGCAATATGGGAAATATGATGAATAATATCGAAAAAATATATTTGACCCCGGTACCAATGCATTAAAACGTCAAAATATATTTTTTGCAAAATAGTTTGTCAATTTTACATTTTAAGTAATGTTTAGAAATATATTTTAGGAGGAAATGGATTTGGAAAAAGAGATGATTATAGTTCTTGATTTTGGCGGACAGTACAACCAGCTGATAGCAAGACGTGTAAGAGAATGTAACGTATATTGTGAGGTTCATCCTTATAATATGAGCTTAGAAGAGATTAAGAAAATTAATCCGAAGGGTATTATTTTTACGGGCGGACCAAATAGTGTATATGGAGACAATTCTTCAAGATGTACGATGGAAATGTTTGAACTCGGTATTCCAATTCTTGGTATTTGTTATGGTTCGCAGCTTATGTCATTTATGCTGGGTGGCAAGGTAGCAACAGCTCCGGTAAGTGAATATGGTAAAACAGAAGTTGACATAGACACCGATTCAGTATTATTTGGCGATGTTTCTCCAAAGACAGTATGCTGGATGAGCCACACAGACTATATAGAGGCAGCACCGGCTGATTTCAATGTAGTGGCACATACACCGGTATGTCCTGTAGCGGCCATGGAAAATGTTGAAAGAGGACTTTATGCAGTCCAGTTTCATCCTGAAGTAATGCATACAGTAGAAGGTATGAAGATGCTTTCTAATTTTGTATATAAAGTCTGCAAATGTTCAGGTGACTGGAAGATGGATTCATTTGTAGATACAACTATTAAGCAAATTCGTGAAAAAGTAGGAGATGGCAAGGTTCTATGCGCATTGTCAGGTGGAGTTGATTCATCTGTGGCAGCCGTACTTCTTGCAAAGGCAGTAGGCAAGCAGCTTACTTGTGTATTCGTAGACCATGGTCTTCTTCGTAAAAATGAGGGAGATGAGGTGGAGGAAGTATTTGGCCCGAATGGTCCATATGACTTAAACTTCATTCGTGTAAACGCCCAGGAAAGATTTTATGAAAAACTCAAAGGTGTAGAGGAACCGGAGCGTAAGAGAAAAATAATCGGTGAAGAGTTCATCAGAGTATTTGAAGAGGAAGCAAAGAAAATTGGTACAGTTGATTTTCTTGTACAGGGAACAATTTACCCCGATGTTATAGAATCAGGACTTGGTAAATCAGCGGTAATCAAGAGCCATCACAATGTTGGAGGTCTTCCGGATTATGTTGATTTTAAGGAAATTGTCGAGCCGCTCCGTCTTCTCTTCAAGGACGAAGTTCGTAAGGCAGGCTGTGAACTCGGTATTCCTGAATATCTTGTGAGCCGTCAGCCATTCCCGGGTCCGGGTCTCGGAATCCGTATTATCGGTGAAGTTACTCCTGAAAAAGTTCGTATCGTTCAGGATGCAGACTTTATTTACCGCGAAGAAATTGCAAAAGCAGGTATAGATAAAGAACTTGGTCAATATTTCGCAGCCATTACTAATATGCGTTCAGTTGGTGTTATGGGCGACGAAAGAACATATGATTACGCAATTGCTCTTAGAGCAGTAAACACAAGTGACTTCATGACTGCTGAAGCAGCAAGACTGCCTTGGGAGGTGCTGAACGTGGTAACTAGTCGAATTGTAAATGAGGTTAAGGGCGTTAATAGGGTAATGTATGACTGTACCGGAAAACCACCGGCAACGATTGAGTTTGAGTGACATGAAAATAGCGGGAAGCCTTATAAACAGGGGCTTCCCGCTTTCTTCGTCTATAAAATGTCTATATTATTTGCCTATTTACATTCTTAGTAATTATTATCAGTAGAGTGTTTTTGCATAAAACTTTGAGCTTTGGCAAATTTTTTTTCAATGGAAATTTTAATCTCATCATGCATTTTAATGTATATTTTTTTGGCAGACTCTTTTCTACTTTGTCTAATTTTTTCGTCTAAGGTAGACCTTATTTCAGTAAAGAAGTCAGAAGGAACTAATTTCTGTATTATAGGTTTGGTTGATATAAATTGTTCTAAATATAGAAGATTTGTTTCGAAGTTATAGCGTAAATCTCCATCAAAATATCCCATATTATAAAATGGCACTAAATATTCATCGATTTG
>CAZQRO010000069.1:0-11121 GCA_964595785.1 uncultured Eubacterium sp. | reverse complement strand
ATAGTGCCAAATACAATAGAAATTTATTCAGGCAAGACAAAGGATATGATATGGAGCAAAAGTATATCAGGCGCACATATGGACCAAGACAGTATTAATTTATATGAAAAAGATGGTAAGCATTACTTATTAGAATGGAACCCTGGAATGTGGCAGGGAGATGCGGTATAACGATATAAAATATTTTCATTGACAGAAGAAGGAAAAGAAGTGGAATTAGAGCAAAATGAAGTTGCATTTGATGTTATGGAAAGTGATATGGACGACATATACAGAATATATGATTTTATATTTGAGTGCAGAGATAGAATAAATGAATCATTTGTGCTTATAGATACGCTTAACGAAATTCGTTACAGTACAAAAGAGAGTAAAGAAACTGCGGCTAATCCTATTGGGAATCTTGATTGGGTTATAGGAGATATAACAGAGCAGATGTATAACAGAATGTACTTAATTGAAAACTAAAATATTTTGTCAGGGAAATTAACTAGGAAAGAGGTAGTTATGATTAAAAAAAGAATTGTAATAGTGATAATGATGATAATGCTTACCATAATGACAGGATGTGGTAGTGCTAATAAGTCGGTTTCGGATAATGAAACTACTAAAAGTAAAGATGAAATATATATGAAAGATGCAGTAATTGTAGATGAGGAAAAAGAACTAGGAGCATATAAATTTACCTTAGAAAAAGTGTTCTATGATGATGCAACTAATAGTGGATATGTTCAAATGAAAATAACTAGTGATAAAAAAGATGTTAATAAATTAAAATCAGAAATTAGATTATATGATAAGCTAATAGATGATAAAAATACATATATTGTTTTGGATGGATGTTTTGATCATAGATTCAGATATGAATATAGTTATAATGAAATAAATCTTTATGGCTTTTTTATGGATAAAGATAATATATTAAATGGTAAATTTTATGTTACAGATAGTGAAACAGGCGAGAAAATAGAATTTATATTACCAGATTGTAAAGCGTCAGATTGCTATTTATATGATGATGCAGAAATATGGATTTCTCCAATGACTATTTACCTAAAAGATTATAATGTAGAAAAAATACATTCATTAGCACTTGTTTTTAAAAATGGTGATAGAATTGATGTTATAAAAGATGGAAATTTATATGAGACGGCAATATCATCATGTTCAGGAAATACGGATACCGGAATATATCAATCATATATCTTTCTAAATAATTATATAGATTTTTCTAATGAAGCCGTAGATTATGAAGAAGTAGATTATGAAGATATAAAATTTGAAAAAATCAACTATGAAGAAATAGATTATGAAAATATCGATTATCTTGAAATAGATAATAGAAAAATAGAAAGGAAAAATTAGAATGAAAAAAGATGTAATAATAATGTAGAAGAATATTTAAATGAGAATGGTGTATTTGACAATGAAATTGTTGATTTAAATGAAGAAATGGTAGAGGATTTACAAAATGTACCAGATGTTGACGAAATAACTGTGTACACAGAATTCTGCGAAATAATAGAATCAGAAGATGCTAGTGCAAATATAAATGAGTACAGAGAATTAGATAGTGAAGAAATTAATGATGCTGTAGCAAATGTATATTATGACATAGATAAGCCCGTGAAAAAAAAGGAGACTGGTATAGCAGACAAAACTTTGGAAGCAATAGGGTTAAAACCAGTAAATGTATATGCTGCTTCTAATTATAAAGATGAAAAATCTGCGTTTATGAAAAAATCAATTTTAGTATGTCCAATAACATATAATAATAAACAATTTTATCACATATACTATTTGTGCCATTGGCTGCAAAAGCCTGAAAATAGACTTATTGATACAGCAATTTTGAAATGGGATTCTAATGCAGCATATTTTGAGTATAATGATGTAAAAAACAATAATTTTATGAGAAATCATACAAGTGCAAAAATCACTTATATATATGCAGATGAGGAGTGGGATGTGCGAAAAGGAACAGTTGTAAGCTGTATTTCTAGAAATGAGACTATTGATTTTACTACTGCTGAGACGTATTACTGTCTTGATGGTGAAAGCATCTTGATGCCTATGAATACATATGCTATATCACCAGGAGGAATGGCAGTGTCTTTCAACTTGAAAGAGGATGTAAAAATTGCAAATACAGATACAACGACTACATATAGATGTATTGATCAAATGTTAATTTCGATGGATGTATATATAAAAAAATCGAATGAAGACAAAAGTGGATTAATTGTACAAGGAAATTATTCGCATCAACAAACAAAAATTAAAACTAGTATAAAGTATGTTAAGATTTCTTTTGAATCTGGAGTAGAGTTTGCAATTAGTTGTTTGCGTTTTGTGTCAGCAAATTTGAATAGCATAAGTTGTAGTAATTACTCGAAATTAATTGGTGGTCAAACTGTTAAGTTAGTATACCAATTCAAATAATTATTGATGGGTGATAATTACCCTGCAATATGCTAAAAATGAAAATAAGAACAGGTAAGCAGAGTTTATAAGAAAGTGTAAAAGTTAATGGGGAAGTATTAATCTTAAAAGAGTAAAGTTAATACATTGATTTTTTAAGGTTGGTAAAATAGCAGAAAAGTCTCAGGGATAACTTAAATATGGTTTCCTTGAGACTTTGTTTGTGTATTGTATAGCAAAATGCACATTGAATATACTTGAAAATATTACAAAATAAAGTTACAATATACATAGCATTGGGAAAATGTAGCAAAAATATTTTGTAAAGAAAAAAGGGTATCTACATATATTATATATAGCAGTTGTTAATTGCTATGTCACGAAAGTGGCAGGAATGGAGGATTAATATGGATACGTTTTCTAAAACGGAATTCAAGAAAGAAGTAAATGATTACGTTAAGATTTTTTCACGCAAACCTTTAGAGGAGGCTTCACAACTTGAAAAATATCAGGGTGTGGCATATGCACTTAAAGATTTTATCATTGATCAGTGGATTGCAACACATAAAGAATATGAGAAGCAGGATGCTAAGACAGTTTATTACCTGTCAATGGAATTTCTCATGGGTAGAGCGCTTGGTAACATTATTATTAACCTTGCAGGAAGAAAAGATATCAAGGAAGCAATTGAAGAATTAGGATTAGACCTTAATGCAATAGAAGACCAGGAACCGGATGCAGCGCTTGGTAACGGAGGTTTGGGAAGATTAGCAGCCTGTTTTCTTGATTCGCTTGCAACACTTGGATATCCGGCATATGGATGTGGCATCAGATATAAATATGGTATGTTTGAGCAGAAGATTGTAGATGGATATCAGGTAGAAGTACCGGATAACTGGCTTAAGAATGGTAATCCATTTGAAGTAAGACGTGAAGAATATGCCTGTGAAGTTAAGTTTGGCGGTTACATAAGAGTTGAACGCAGCGAAGACGGCAGAGAACATTTTATTCAGGGAGATTACAGATCAGTTAAGGCAGTGCCATATGATTTACCAATTGTAGGATATGGTAATAACGTGGTTAATACTTTAAGAATCTGGGATGCAGAGCCAATACAGCACTTTATGCTTGATTCGTTTAATAAAGGTGATTACCAGAAAGCAACCGAGCAGGAGACACTTGCTAAGAATATTGTAGAAGTATTATATCCTTGTGATGACCATTATGCAGGCAAGGAATTAAGACTTAAACAGCAGTACTTCTTCGTTTCAGCAAGTATTCAGACAGCCATTAAGAAGTATATGGATAGTCATGATGACATTAAGAAATTGTACGAAAAAGTTGTATTTCAGATGAATGATACTCATCCGACCATTACAGTTGCCGAACTGATGAGATTGTTAATGGATGAATATGGACTTAACTGGGATGAGGCATGGGAAGTTACCACTAAATCATGCGCTTATACTAACCATACAATTATGAGTGAAGCTTTAGAAAAGTGGCCAATTGAATTATTTTCAAGATTACTTCCTAGATGTTATCAGATAGTAGAAGAAATAAACAGAAGATTTGTATTAGAGATTCAGAACAAATATTCTGGTAATCAGGAGAAAATTGCTAAGATGGCAATCATTTATGATGGACAGGTTAAGATGGCTAATCTCGCAATATGTGCCGGCTATTCTGTAAATGGTGTTGCAAGACTTCATACAGAGATTCTTAAGAATCAGGAATTAAAAGATTTCTATGAGATGATGCCGGATAAATTCAACAATAAGACAAATGGTATTACACAGAGAAGATTTCTCCTTCATGCAAATCCGTTATTAGCAGACTGGATTTCTAATAAGATAGGTGATGACTGGATTACTAATCTTGCGCATATCAAGAACTTAGAGATATATGCCGAAGATAAGAAATGTCAGAAGGAATTCATGAATATTAAATACCAGAATAAGTTGCGACTTGCAGAGTATATTAAGGAATGTAATGGAATTGAAATTGACCCTCGCTCAATTTTTGATGTGCAGGTCAAGAGATTACATGAATATAAGCGTCAGTTGTTAAATATTTTGAATGTTATGTACCTTTATAATGAGATAAAGGAACATCCGGATATGGAGTTCTATCCGAGAACATTTATATTTGGTGCAAAGGCGGCAGCGGGCTACAGAATTGCAAAACTTACAATTAAACTTATTAATAGTGTTGCAGATGTAATTAATAATGATAAATCAATCGATGGAAAGATTAAAGTTGTATTTATAGAGAATTACAGAGTTTCAAATGCTGAGGTTATATTTGCGGCATCAGATGTCAGTGAACAGATTTCAACAGCCAGCAAAGAAGCTTCAGGAACAGGTAATATGAAGTTCATGCTGAATGGAGCACTTACACTTGGCACTATGGATGGTGCAAATGTGGAAATCGTGGAAGAAGTTGGAGAGGAAAATGCATTTATCTTTGGCTTAAGTTCAGATGAAGTTATTAATTATGAGAAGAACGGCGGATATAATCCGATGGATATTTTTAATAATGATATGGACGTCAGAAAAGTACTTATGCAGTTAATCAATGGATTTTATTCGCCGCAGGACCCTGACAGATTCAGACCTATTTATGATTCACTTCTAAATACAAATGTTACAGATAAAGCAGACAGATACTTTATACTTAAAGATTTTAAGTCATATGTGGCAGCACAGAAAAAGGTTGAAGAAGCATATAAGAATGAAGAAGGATGGGCTAAATCAGCACTTATTAATGTAAGTAACGTAGGAAAATTCTCTTCAGACAGAACAATTGAGGAATATGTACAGGATATCTGGAAACTTGACAAAGTTGCAGTAAATATGGATTAATGAAATTTAAAGGCTTATACAAAAAAGTGGTATAAGCCTTTTTTATTTGCATAAAATTATAAAAATGTTTACTTGAAATATAGGTTAAAATGAAAAAATATCTATTCAGAAATAGAAGAAAAATTGTGGTAATATTATTAATTGCTATGTTTTCCGTATTTTTTCCTTATTGTGTTACATTAGTAAATTTAGATGCATCAAATATAAAAGTGTATTCACCTAATTTGCTGGGAAAAAGTGTAATGGTAAAAAGCGGAAGCCAGACGGTTGAAATGGACGTGGAATTATTTGTTCCGCTGGTGGTATATTCCATGATGCCGGTTAAATATGAAAAAAACTATAATTATACTATGAAACTTTTAGTGGAAACTAATGGTGAGGTGATTTACAATGACAGTAAAATTATTTGTCCTTATTATCATGAGTTAAGTGCAGGTATAACAAATTCGGGAGAGGAAGCTTATCTTAAAAGTGTGGATTCTTCTGTGGACAAAGACAGTGATGGATTTATGAAAATAGCATATTTTACTATGGATGATATGCGTGAGAAACTTAAAGATATGGTTAGCGCTGATATAAGCGATGAGGATTTGCTTAATTCCATAAAAGTTAATTATGAAGAGAATGGAGAATATGCAAAAACGGTAAGCGTAGGAGAAAATGTGGTTCTGGCGCAGGATTGGCAGCAGATGTTTGAATTGCCATCGACTGCATTTTCTGTTGAGGGTTTTTCGGGAGGAATTAAAATGACGTCAAAAGGAATAGGTGATGGTAAAGGTTTAAGTATTAATGGAACCCTGAAAATGGCAGAAAGTGGAACAGGATACAGAGAAATTTTAAAACATTATTTTACTGATGTTGAAATACGTTAGAATAAATTAAGATAACATGGGAACAATACCATTATACGAATTAATTGATTGCAAATTAATTGAAAGGATTGGTGTAATGGTGAGGGATAATTATAAAAAAAATCAAAAACGTAAGGGATTTGTCATTGTGGCATTTGCATGTTTCATTTGCCTGTCAGCACTGGCTATTGGAGCAACTGTATTAAACAAAAAGGATAATAAGACTGAAAAAGATACAAGTAAATTTGTCGATTTAAATGAAACAACGAACAAATTAGAACAGGAAACAACAGAAAATCAGGAAACAACAGTTGATATGGCGGTAGACGGAAAGGTAATTAAGAATACAGATGCACCTGGGAAGAATGTAGAAGATTCAACAGATGAAAACAATACGATTCAGATCGTAGTAGTAATATTTTGTTTATCATTAAAAAGATGAGTTGCCCGACAAATGGCATGAGACCATTGATTTTTACGCACTTCGTGCTCCCAAAATCAATGAAACATTCGAAATCCGCACTAATCGTGCTTCTTTCTCATGTTTTGCAGTCCCCATAGACATAAAAATGTATGCAAGCATCCATTTTATGTCCATTTGTCCCTTGTCTCAAAAAGATGATGCCGGGGTCAAATATATATAATCTATGCTATTTGACTACGACATTTTAAAATCAGGGTGTATAAGATAAATCTTATACACCCTGAAGTGATTAATAATATTCAAATTGTTAAAAATTAATTTAGCCAAAATATCTCTTAAGAAGACCTTCGAATGCTTTACCATGTCTGGCTTCGTCTCTAGCCATCTCATGAACTGTGTCATGGATTGCATCAAGATTCTGAGCTTTAGCGCGTTTAGCAAGGTCAAATTTGCCTGCTGTTGCACCATTTTCTGCATCTACACGCATCTGAAGATTTTTCTTTGTGCTGTCTGTTACAACTTCGCCAAGTAATTCTGCAAATTTAGCAGCATGCTCTGCTTCTTCATAAGCAGCTTTTTCGTAGTACATACCTATTTCAGGGTAACCTTCTCTGTGAGCAACTCTTGCCATTGCAAGATACATACCTACTTCTGAACATTCACCTTCAAAATTTGCTCTTAAATCAGCGACAATATCTTCACTAACACCTTTAGCTACACCAACAACATGTTCTGCAGCCCATGTCTTTTCGCCTTCATCAACCTTAGTAAACTTCTCAGGACCAACACCACATACAGGACATTTCTCAGGTGCAGCCTCTCCTTCATAAACATATCCACATACTGAACATACAAATTTTGCCATAATTTAAATCTCCTTTTCTTTTTAATATTTATTTTATTTTTTAAAATCAATAATGATTACTATTTTAATATACACTATTAATTTCAATTTGTTAAGGGAAAAATAATAATAATTACTAATTTCTTAAAAAACAATCTCTTGATCAGATTGGTTAAAGCTTCAAGATTCAACCAAAAATTTCTCCTTTTATTATGCCCCGGAATTAACTTCATTATTTAGGCATTTATCACATTTTCCGTAAAAATAAATGTTATGTCCATTTATTTCACCGCCAAAATTAGTGGAAGCCAGAGTATCTATGAAATCTATACTTTCCATTTCTAAATCGATAACGCTGTAGCAGTCAGAACAGATAAAATGATTATGCGGATTCGGATTGCCATCAAAATGTTCTGATGCATCTCCGCAGGAAATCTTTTGAATGACTCCGAGTTCTGCTAATAAGGAAAGGTTTCTGTATACAGTGCCAAGGCTTATATTGGGAAAATCTTTCTTGATTGCATTATAGATTTCATCAGCCGTTGGGTGGTCAGTGCGAGGTATCAGATAATTCATGATTGCATCACGCTGTCTACTCTTATTCAATGTTTTGCTTGGTGTTACTATGGCATGACTCCTTTCTAAAATAATAACTGTTACTATTTTAATATAAAGTAATATATGATAAATGTCAAGAAAAAATAAGAATCATTATTAATTTATTGGAAAATTTATACAAAATTAACAAAAAACGACAAGAAATTAGCTATTTCGACGATGAAAATAGCTATTGTAAAAAATTAACTAAATTTTAATAAGAAAAAATGCAAAATTAGTTCACTGTTTTTCCTTTATATGTTATAATAATTGCATAAAACTACAGCGAGGTGATAGCGTGATTAAGAAAGAAATGATTGCCATGTTACTGGCAGGCGGACAGGGAAGCAGACTAGGAGTTCTTACATCAAAGGTAGCAAAACCGGCAGTAGCCTTTGGCGGAAAGTATAGAATTATTGACTTCCCTTTAAGTAACTGTATTAACTCGGGCGTAGATACAGTGGGAGTTCTAACTCAATATCAGCCACTTAGACTTAACACTCACATAGGTATTGGTATACCTTGGGATTTGGATAGAAATATTGGTGGTGTAACTGTATTACCTCCATATGAAAAGAGTGGTAATAGCGAATGGTACACCGGAACAGCCAATGCCATATATCAGAATTTAGATTACATAGATTCATATAATCCTGATTATGTACTTATTTTATCCGGAGACCATATTTACAAGATGGATTACGAAGTAATGCTTGATTATCACAAGGCGAATAAGGCAGATGTAACAATTGCTACCATGCCGGTACCTTATGAGGAGGCAAGCAGATTCGGGATTGTATTGACAGATGAAGACAACAGGATAACGGAATTTGAAGAGAAACCGGAACATCCTAGTGGAAATCTTGCGTCAATGGGTATTTATATTTTTAGCTGGCCGGTGTTAAGAGAAGCACTTATTAAAATGTCTAGTCAGAGTAACTGTGACTTCGGTAAACATATTATTCCTTATGTTCATGGTAATGAGAAGAGATTATTTGCATATGAATATAATGGATACTGGAAAGATGTTGGAACGCTTTCTTCTTATTGGGAAGCCAACATGGAACTTATCAATATAATTCCCGTATTTAATCTTTATGAGGAATTCTGGAGAATATATACCAAGAGTGATACACTTCCTCCACAGTATGTATCTGAATATGCAAAGATAGACAGAAGTATCGTAAGCGAAGGCACGGATATTTGTGGTGAGGTATATAATTCAGTAATTGGTGCAGGTGTTACCATTGAAGAAGGTGCAGTAGTCAGAGATTCCATTATTATGAAGAATACCGTGATAGGAAAGGGAACAAAGATTACACGAAGTATTATTGCAGAAAATGTCAAGATAGGAAATGATGTTGAGATGGGTATCGGTGAAGAGACTCCAAGTAAATTAGACCCTAAGATTTACAACAGCGGTCTGACAACCATTGGCGAGAATACAGAAATACCTAATGGTGTTAAAATCGGTAAAAATATTGCAATCTCAGGCATAACAATAGCCGAAGATTATCCTGATGGGGTTCTTAGAAGCGGCGAATATATTATTAAGGCAGGTGACGCGAGATGAGAGCGATAGGAATTATACTGGCTGGCGGTAATAACAACAAGATGAGGGAACTATCATACAAACGTGCCATAGCAGCCATGCCAATAGCGGGCAGTTACAGAAGTATCGACTTTGCATTAAGTAATATGTCTAATTCACATATTCAGAAAGTAGCAGTGCTTACGCAGTACAATGCGTTATCTCTTAATGAACATTTAAGTTCATCAAAATGGTGGGATTTCGGTAGAAAACAAGGTGGATTGTATGTAATTACACCTTCAATTACGGCAGAGAACGGATTCTGGTATCAGGGAACAGCAGATGCCATTTATCAAAATATAGGATTTTTGAAAAACAGTCATGAGCCATATGTAGTTATTGCTTCAGGCGATGGTGTATATAAACTGGATTATAACAAGGTACTTGAGTATCATATTAGCAAGAAGGCAGATGTAACCGTGGTATGTAAGGACTTCCCGGAGGGAAGTGATGTTACAAGATTTGGCTGTATCAAGATGAACGAGGACAGCAGAATTACTGAATTTGAGGAAAAACCTCTTGTATGTAATTCTAACACAGTTTCAACGGGTGTATATGTAATCAGGAGAAGATTACTTATAGAACTGATAGAGAAAAGTGCAGTAGAAGACAGATACGATTTCGTTAATGACATTTTAGTAAGATATAAAAATATCAAGCGAATATATGGATACAAGTTAAACACATATTGGAGCAATATTGCTACAGTAGATTCTTACTACAAGACAAATATGGACTTCCTTAAACCGAGTGTAAGAGATTATTTCTTCAAGCAATATCCGGATGTTTATTCTAAAGTGGATGATTTACCGCCGGCAAAGTATAATCCGGGAGCAGTGGTTAAGAACAGTCTGGTAAGCAGTGGCTGTATTATAAATGGTGTTGTGGAAAATTCAATATTATTTAAGAAGGCTTATATAGGTAATAATTGTACTATTAAGAATTCAATTATCCTGAATAATGTATACATTGGCGACAATACATACATTGAAAATTGTATAGTTGAGAGTCGAGATACCATTAGAGCAAATGCAACATATATAGGTAACAATGGTGAGATTAAGATTGTGGTTGAAAAGAACGAAAGATATAGCCTTTAATTAAAATAATGCGTTGGGAAGGGGAAACAAAAATGCAGATTACAGATGTAAGAGTTAGAAAAGTTACTAAAGATGGAAAGATGAAAGCAGTTGTGTCTATTACGTTAGACGATGAATTTGTAGTTCATGACATTAAGGTAATAGAAGGTGAGAAAGGTTTATTTATCGCCATGCCAAGCAGAAAAGCATCAGATGGTGAATATCGTGATATTGCTCATCCGATTAATTCGGAGACTAGAGATAAGATTCAGCAGCTTATTCTTCAAAAATATGCAGAGGTAGAAACAGAAGAAGAATAGTCGTAAAATTAATATAAGAGTAGTCCTTTCGATATGATGGAAGGCTGCTCTTATAATTTTTTGCTTATAAAATAAAATTGTAGTGAACGTGAGATTTTCGTGGTATAATAACAAAACGAGAAATTATTTA
>CAZQRO010000068.1:0-11231 GCA_964595785.1 uncultured Eubacterium sp. | reverse complement strand
GCTAAGAGAACTCTTACAACACAGATGAAAGCCACAGGTGAAGTAATGAGTATCTGCACTAATTTTGAAGGTGCTCTTATGAAAGCCATACGTTCGTTAGAACAGCATGTGGAAAGTTTACTTGACTATGATTTCGCTGAATTAACGGATGATGAGTTAAGTGACCAGTTACAGATTGTAGATGACAGAAGAATCTGGGTAATAGCAGAAGCTTTACGAAGAGGATTCGATTATGACCTTATACATGATATAACTAGGATTGATATGTGGTTTATTGATAAGATTGCCATAATTGTTGAGATGGAAAATGCACTTAAGACACAGGAACTTACTAAGGATTTATTAAGTGAAGCCAAAAGAATAGAATTTCCTGATAAATTAATTGGAAAACTTAATGGTAAAACTGAAGATGAGGTTCATGATTTAAGAGTTAAATATAATATTATGGCAGCATTTAAGATGGTTGATACATGTGCTGCTGAATTTGAGGCAAGTACACCTTACTACTATTCGTGTTTTGGCAGTGAAAATGAAGTAATAGAGACAAAACCTGAGAAGAAGATACTTGTACTTGGTTCAGGGCCAATCAGAATCGGTCAGGGTATCGAATTCGACTTCTGTTCCGTACACAGTACATGGGCATTTAAAGAAGAAGGATATGAAACAATTATCATTAATAACAATCCGGAAACAGTAAGTACCGACTTTGATATTGCAGATAAACTTTATTTTGAGCCGCTTACACCGGAAGATGTAAAAAATATAGTAGACCTTGAGAAACCAGATGGAGCAGTAGTTCAGTTTGGCGGACAGACAGCTATCAAGCTGACAGAGAGCCTTATGAAAATGGGAGTTCCGATTCTTGGCACAAAGGCAGAAGATGTTGATGCTGCAGAAGACAGAGAATTATTTGATGCAATTCTTGAAAAGTGTGAAATTCCGAGAGCAGCAGGCGGAACAGTATTCACGGATGAAGAAGCTAAGAAAGTTGCAAATGAATTAGGTTATCCTGTACTTGTAAGACCTTCATATGTTCTCGGTGGACAGGGTATGCAGATTGCTACATGCGATGAGGAAATAGAAGAGTTCATGGAAATTATCAACAGAATTGCACAGGACCACCCAATTCTTGTAGATAAATATCTTATGGGCAAGGAAATAGAGGTAGATGCTGTATGTGATGGAAAAGATATATTGATTCCGGGTATCATGGAGCATATTGAAAGAGCAGGAGTTCATTCAGGTGACAGTATATCTGTATATCCTGCACAGTCACTTTCAGACGAAATCATTGACATGATTGAAGAATATACAAAGAGACTTGCAAGAGCGCTTCATGTACATGGAATGATTAATATTCAGTTCATTGTATATCAGAATAAAGTATATGTTATTGAAGTAAATCCACGTTCGAGCAGAACAGTTCCTTATATCAGCAAGGTAACAGGTATTCCGATTGTTAAACTTGCCACAAAGGCAATAATTGGTAAGACAATTGCTGAACTCGGATATGAACCGGGCTTACAGAAGAAAGCTGATTATATAGCAATCAAGATGCCGGTATTCTCATTTGAGAAAATCAGGGGAGCAGAGATAAGTCTCGGACCTGAGATGAAATCAACCGGTGAGTGTTTAGGAATAGCAAAGACATTTGATGAAGCTTTGTATAAAGCATTTTTAGGTGCAGGAGTAAATCTTCCAAGACATAAGAAAGTTATTATCACAGTAAATGATGCAGATAAACATGATGCAATCTCAATAGGACAGAGATTTGAGAAACTCGGTTATGAAGTATATGCAACACGAAGTACTGCAAAAACACTTCAGCAGAATGGCGTAAATGCAATAAGGGTTAATAAACTTTCGCAGGAATCACCAACAGTTATTGACCTCCTGTTAGAACATAAGATTGATATTGTTGTAGATACACCTACGCAGGGAAGAGATAAGACAAGAGATGGTTTCTTAATCAGACGTATCTCAATAGAAACAGGCGTAAACTGCTTTACATCACTTGATACAGTTAATGCACTGCTTACAAGTTTAGAGAGTAATGTAAAAGATAATCTTACATTGATTGATATAGCAACAGTGACAACAAGATAGTTTTTAAGCAGGGGCAATTATATATTGTCTCTGTTTTTGATTGCAATATTTACAGACAAATGTTAAAATAAACTAATAATAAACATTTGCTACGTGGGGATTAGTTGGATGAACAAAAGAGTTGAAATTTTAAAGAAAATTGCAAAATATAATAAAGATAAAAAGATACCTAAGAGATTTACGGTAGCCGAACTTACAGTGTTACTTCTCTTTATGTACCTTATACAGTCATTTGGAAAATTTGTGAAGAGTATGTTAGAATATATATTTCCAAGTACTAGAAAGGTATTGATATATATAACATTGGGAATGGTTTTAGGTGTTTTTGTGTTGCCACATAGCCATATGAAACTTGATGATGAGAGAGCATATGGAGATGTAACCGAATTAACAGGTGAGGTCAATTCAGAGGAAACTACAATAAATAAATCTGAACAAGAAGAAAATAATGTCAACTCAGGTAATACTGTGAATGCGGGTAATACTGCAAACAGCGATGAACCTAATATATATGATGTAACTGAACATATGACAGAAGCAGAGAATAAGGTTTATACAGAAGAGGAACTTCAAAACATGTCGTTTTATATAAAGGTTAACAGACTGATGAATTGTATAACCATATATACGGCAGATGAAAATGGTGAGTATACAATTCCTGTTAAAGCAATGATATGTTCAACAGGTGGGGAAGAAACACCACTCGGAGTATATAATACAAAGCAAAAATACATATTTAGAAGGTTATTGTATGATGTATATGGTCAGTATGCCACAAGAATAGAAGGACAGATTCTTTTTCATTCAGTGTCATATGCAAATGGATATAAAGATACTTTAATTGCAGAGGAGTTTAATAAGCTGGGTTCTTCAGCATCTCACGGGTGTATCAGACTTACTACTGAAGATGCAAAATGGATATACGATTATTGTGGAATAGGAACAACTGTAGATATATATGAAGATGATAATCCGGGACCACTTGGTAAACCCGAGATGATAAAGATACCGGAGGATACGGTGTGGGATCCGACAGATATAGATCCTGCTAATCCGTGGAATGAAAACACATCTGTAATATTAGCAGAAGATAGAGAGATAGAACTTGGAACCTCTGTAGATTTGTTAGATGGTGTAACGGCTATTGACACATGTGGTAATATTATCACAGATAAAGTGAAAATAAATGGAAATGCAGATTCAGATGTGGAAGGAGTCTACAATATAGAATATACGGTTACTGACTTAATTGGAAGAAGTGCATTTAAGACAGTAAGGATAGTGGTGAAAGGTAAGCATTAAGATGATAACGCTTAAGGAAAATATATTAGATACGGATACATATTTACAGTTAAGACAGTCAGTCAATTGGAAGAATTTAACAGATGAGCAGGCAAAAGGTGCATTAGAACATAGTTTATTTACCGTGTGTGCTTATGATGATGAGAAAGCAGTTGGAATGGGAAGAATAGTTGGTGATGGAGTGGTCATTGATTATATTCAGGATCTTGTAGTAAGACCTGAATGTCAGAAAAGCGGTATTGGCAGGTTAATTATCGAACGACTCATACATTATGTAAAGGAAAGTAAAGCGGATAATACCGAGATAATGCTTTGTCTTATGTGTGCAAAAGGCAGAGAAGATTTCTACAAGAAATTTGATTTTATTGCCAGACCGACGGACAGGCTTGGTCCGGGAATGATACAATATGTTTAACCGTTCAGAGTCAGGCAGTTTATTACAAGAATAAGTGCAAACTGCTTGCAGGATTGCACTTATTCTTGTAATAAACTATGTGGCGGATACGCCACAGTAAGGAAATCCGAAGGATTTACGAGCATGGGGCTGAACGCTGCAAAATAGCAGCCGGGCATTTTTAGAAGAAAATAAGGAGTGATTACTTGAGTAAGACTATACATATATATTTAATAAGACATGCAAGACAGAAAAGTCCTCTTTGCAATGTGAATGTTTCACTTGCAGATGAAGGACTTATTCAAAGTAAATTAACTGGAAAACGATTAAGAGAATATAATATTGATAAAGTATATTCGAGCAATCTGATTCGAGCAAAAATGACAGCACATATAATCAGGGAAGAAATTGGAATTGAAGAAGATAGTGACGGAAAATGTGAATTTGAGGATTTGAGGGAAACTGATTTTGGTGAACTTACAGGACTTGAAGATGATTTGATTAAAGAAAAATATAAGGATTATTTTACTAAACGTGAATATGCCATTGAAGATATAAGCATACCGGGTGGTGAGAACGGAGAGCAGGTATATTTAAGGATGAATGGTGCAATTAATAATATAATTAAAGATTGTTTAGAAAATGATTATAAAAATGTAGTAGTGGTCAGTCATGGAGGTGCAATAAGGTGTTACTTGTCAGGTATACTTAAGATGCCCTTTGGAAAAAGATTTGCAATTTCTAAAAATATGGAGAATTGTTCAATAACACAGGTTGATTATAATGTGGAACTTAATAATTACTCTGTAGAAAAAATAAATGATTATGCTCATTTAGAAGGGCATATGGAATTACTTAGAAAGACATTTAAAAGAATATAGAATTTAAGGGTCAGACAGATATGATAAAAAATGTTATAAATATTTGCATATAAAAGAATATATAAAAAGGATGGTAGTTTGATTTATGTCGTCAGAAGCAGCAAAGTCACGTAATGTGACTCAAAAATATGATGCCAACAGTATTTCAATACTAGAAGGGCTTGAAGCAGTAAGAAAAAGACCGGGAATGTATATAGGAAGTGTATCTGCAAAGGGTCTTAATCACTTGATTTATGAAATTGTAGATAACTCCGTAGATGAACATTTAGCAGGTCATTGTAATGAGATAACAGTAACTCTTGAGAAAGACGGAACGGCAGTCATTAAAGATAATGGCCGAGGCATTCCGGTAGGAATAAATGAAAAAACAGGAATTCCGGCAGTGGAAGTAGTATTTACCATACTTCATGCAGGTGGTAAATTCGGAGACGGAGGATATAAAATATCAGGAGGACTTCATGGTGTTGGTGCATCAGTAGTTAATGCACTTTCAGAATGGTTAGAAGTCAACATCAAAGTAGATGGTAAAGTGTATAACCAGAGATATGAAAGGGGAAATGTTATGTATCCACTTAAAGAAGTGGGAACATGCAGAAAAAATGATACAGGAACCACTGTTCAGTTTAAACCGGATGCAGAGATATTTGACAAAACATATTTTAAGGCTGAAGCCATTAAGAGCAGATTACACGAGACTGCATACCTAAATCCTAATCTGAAAATAATATTTGAAAACAAGAGGTTTTCGGAAGAGGAAAAAAAGGAATTTCATGAAGAAGATGGAATTAAGGCTTATGTCAAGGATTTGAATAATGGCAAGGAAGTACTTCATGATGTGGTATATTTTAAGAGAGAGTCAGAAGGAATAGAAGTAGAGGCAGCTTTCCAGTTTGTTGATGAATTTCAGGAGAATATATTAGGTTTTTGTAATAACATTTACACTCAGGAGGGCGGAACACATTTAACAGGATTTAAGGCGAAATTCACAACAGTAATTAACCAGTATGCCAGAGAGTTGGGAATTCTAAAGGAAAAGGACGCCAACTTTACAGGTTCAGATGTTAGAAATGGAATGACGGCAGTTATCGCAGTCAAACACCCGGATCCAAGATTCGAGGGACAGACGAAAACTAAGTTAGATAATCCCGATGCAGGAAAAGTTGTGGGAGAAGTAACCGGTGATGAAACAGTTTTATATTTTGATAAGAATTTAGAAGACTTAAAGCTGGTAATCGGATGTGCAGAGAAGTCAGCCAAGATTAGAAAAGCAGAAGAGAAGGCAAAGACAAATCTTCTGATTAAGCAGAAATTTTCAATAGACAGCAATGGTAAACTTGCTAACTGTGAAAGCAGAAAATCAGAGGAATGTGAAGTATTCATTGTAGAGGGAGATTCTGCCGGTGGTTCGGCTAAAATGGCAAGAAACAGGAAAACCCAGGCTATAATGCCAATCCGTGGTAAAATTCTTAATGTTGAGAAAGCCACAATGGACAAAGTTCTTGCAAATGCAGAGATTAAGACGATGATTAATGCGTTTGGCTGCGGTTTTTCAGAAGGATATGGAAATGATTTTGATATAAGTAAATTAAGATATAATAAGATAATTCTTATGACTGACGCGGACGTTGACGGTGCTCATATCGATACGTTATTACTTACATTTTTCTATAGATTTATGCCTGAATTAATTACACATGGGCATGTATATATAGCAATGCCGCCTTTGTATAAGGTAGTGCCTAGAAGAGGAGAAGGCGAATATCTGTATGATGACAAGGCACTTGAAAGATATAGAAAGAGTCATACAGGATTTACGTTACAGCGTTATAAAGGTCTTGGTGAAATGGATGCGGAACAGTTGTGGGAAACCACGCTTAATCCTGATACAAGAATATTGAAACAGGTAGAGATTGAAGATGCATTTATGGCATCGGAGGTTACAAGTATGCTTATGGGCAATGATGTTCCACCGAGAAGAAAATTTATTCATGATCATGCACATGATGCTGAAATTGATGTATAGAATTATGTTGAGGGTAAAAGGTTATCCCGCGAAATTTCTTATAAAATAAAAGGAGAAACAGACAGATGGCAGAACAGATTTTAAAGACAGAATATTCTGATCTTATGCAGAAATCATATATAGATTACGCCATGAGTGTTATATGTCAGAGAGCGTTACCTGACATTCGTGACGGACTTAAGCCGGTTCAGCGTCGTGTGCTTTATGCCATGGACCAGTTAGGATTAGATTATGACATAGAAAGTCAGCGCGTATAGTTGGTGATACCATGGGTAAATACCATCCTCATGGTGACAGTTCTATTTATGAGGCTTTAGTAGTTTTAGAGCAGGATTTTAAGAAAGGCATGGCTTTGATAGACGGACATGGTAACTTTGGTTCCATTGAAGGTGATGGGGCGGCTGCCATGCGATATACTGAAGCAAAACTTAAGAAGTTTACACAGGAAGTCTATCTGGCAGATTTGGATAAAAATGTGGTAGATTTTGTGCCTAATTTTGATGAGACAGAGAAGGAACCGGAGGTATTGCCTGTACGTGTACCTAATGTACTTATAAATGGCGCCGAAGGTATTGCCGTAGGTATGACCACAAGTATTCCTACGCATAATTTAGCTGAAGTAGTAGATGCAGTAGTGGCATATATGGATAACAATAATATTACCACAGATGAACTTATGAAATATGTTCCGGGACCGGATTTTCCAACTGGAGGTCTAGTGGTAAATAAGAGTGAATTACCTGCAATATATGAAACAGGACAAGGTAAAATTAAACTTCGCGGTAAAGTGGAATTCGAGAAGGCTGATAAAAAATCTGAGAGAGACAGGTTAGTTATCAGTGAAATTCCATACAAAATGATAGGAGCAAATATCGGTAAATTTATTGCTGATATCTGTGATTTGATTGAAACAAAGAAGACTCAGGATATTATGGATATTTCAAATGAATCTTCTAAAGAAGGCATAAGAATTGTTCTTGAATTAAAGAAAAATGCTGACGTTGATAAACTTACTAATCTGCTATATAAAAAGACCAGATTAGAAGATACATTTGGTGTGAATATGTTAGCAATCGTGGATGGCAAACCGGAAGTTCTGGGATTAAAAGGAATTATTGAGAATTGTGTTAAGTTCCAGTATGAAATTCAGACCAGAAAGTATACGACACTTCTTGCAAAAGAGTTAGAGCAAAAGGAAATAAAAGAAGGTCTTATAAGAGCCTGTGATATCATTGACCTGATTATTGAGATTTTAAGAGGAAGCAACCGCATTAAAGATGCAAAGAATTGCCTTGTAAATGGAGATACAAGTAAGATTACATTTAAGAATAAGGAATCGGAAATCTATGCAGGCAATCTTAATTTTACGGAAAAGCAGGCTCAGGCAATATTAGACTTGAGACTATATAAATTAATTGGTTTAGAAATTCTGGCATTACAGAAGGATTATGAAGATATCGTCAATCGAATTGCAGACTACGAAGAGATACTTAATAATCGTAAGGCAATGATTAGAGTAATCAGAAAAGAACTCTTAACAATTAAGAAGGAGTATCCAGTTGAAAGAAAGACTGTTATAGAAGATGGTAAGGAAGCAGTAGTAGAGGAAGTGAAACTTGTAGAACAGGAAGTAGTATTTCTGATGGACAGGTTTGGTTATGCCAAAACTATTGATACAACTGCATATGACAGAAATAAAGAAGCAGCAGACAATGAGAATAAATATATATTCCGCTGCATGAATACGGATAAGGTATGCATTTTTACGGATAACGGTAATCTTCACCAGATTAAGATTATTGATGTGCCATTTGTAAGATTCAGGGATAAAGGTACGCCAATCGACAACCTTGGTAATTATGACAGTAAGGATGAAAATATCATATTTATATCAGATACCACAAGAATGGCAGGCAAGAAACTGTTATTTACTACGAAACTTGGTATGATGAAGTTAGTTGACAGCAGTGAATATAAGGTGACAAAGAAAACTGTAATGGCAACAAAACTTGCTACTGACGATAAAGTAGTAAGTGTGGATATTACAGATGCGGTTGCGGCAGGCGTTTCTAACGGCAATGCGTTAGGTGCAATGAATGTCGGATTCGAAGATGAATTTAATCCTGTTGCTTTATCAGGTGGTTATGACGATATGTCGGAATTTGATGATATGGGAATGGATAATGGCTTCGAACAGATGACTTTTATAGATGATGATTTTGCAGGTGGACCGAGGGCAGACATGGTTGGTTTCGCAGGTGGACAGCAGTCAGAGATGGTTGTAGGAGGAACGGATGTTCATGGTGGTTCAGAAGAACTATTGACAAATGAAATCGTAGTTCTTCAGACTGATGGTGGAATGTTCTTGAGATTCTCACTGAAGGAGATACCTGAGAAGAAAAAGGGCGCAGTTGGTGTTAAAGGTATAAAACTTAATGCAGGAGATTATATAACACATGTATATGTACTTGATGCAGGAGATAACATGGTGGTTGAATGGAATGGAAAAGAAGTAGCATTAAGAAAATTAAAGACTTTAAAACGTGGTGCAAAGGGAACGAAGAAATAAAAGGCGGTTTTAGATTTGCTTTAGATATACCAGTTCATATTGTTTTGCAAGAAAAACTAAAAGAACTGTTAAATAATGCTCCTGACTGGTGGGGAGATGATAATAAAGAAATATATGACAACCTTATTTTTTTGATGATACCTTTAACATATGAGGAGTTTTATGATGAAATCGGAAATCATAAAGCGGAATATGAGAAAGTATATAATTATAAAAATGTTATTTTCTGGTCTTTTAGTCGTAAAGATTATCGAAAGACAAATTGGTGGTCAAAGACTGCCAGTTCAAAGATAAGTGATAAGATTACAATACGAACTGCGAATACGGTAAGAAAAATATCAAGTATGTGATAAATGGCATTAAAATGAACCATAAATTCTGGTTTGCAAAGGAGATGATTATAATGGGTGAGTTGTCAAAATTGCCTAATATTGGAAAGATAGTGGAAGAACAACTGAATCAGGTTGGTATATTCACAGAAGCAGAACTAAAACAATGCGGTGCCAAACAGGCATGGCTTAAGATTTAGGAAATTGATGAATCAGCATGTATTCATCGATTAATGGCGCTAGAGGGAGCAATCAAGGGTGTAAAGAAGAATTTGCTTTCAGATGAAGAGAAAGAAGATTTGAAAGGGTTTTATCAATGGAATAAGAAGTAAATATGACTCAGGTACAATTAGCAGATAAATTGAAGTTTGTATAACTAAAATCCTTACTTTTCTTAGTTTTATGCGGCTTGACGGTATGTCTTGCCACTCTATATGTATCCTTTTCCCTTGTTTTTGCCCTTATGAGGTATCTACAAGGGAAAGTTTTTATTATTCGATTTTATTCTCCAACCACCTTATCAAGTAGTCGGGCTGAGTTTCGCTTACTCTCTCGGTTAGCGTGTGCGTAGACATTCATAGTGGTACTTACATCCGAGTGTCCGAGTAATTCCTGCACATCCTTTGGTGTTGCTCCATTTGAGAGCAGGTTTGTTGTATAGGTGTGTCGTAGGGTGTGGAAGTGGAAATTATCATCAAGCTCCGATAATCGTTTCCTTGCTGTCCTTAAAGCTGTCTCAACCGTTGCAGGGGCTTCGTATGCTCCGTCCGGTCTGATACATACAAGGTCAATCTCGTTGTAATCAAGAGGAATGTCCTCTGTGCCATCCAAATGGTAAAGTATAGCTTTAAGCAGGAACATTTCTTAGATGAGGTCAAGGTGTTTTATACCGATGTCATCAACGGACTTGTTAAAGATGAGAAAGAAAAGCTGTCTGTATTCAAGCGTGGGGATGTCTATCTTGCAACTAAGAAAATCGGAAAGAACAATCCCAAGGCAGATAAGATTGCACTTAATAACAAGGTCATACAGGACTGGAATCGCACTGTGGATCACGCTCTTGTATCAGGTATGGAGAGAAAGGAAATTCTAAAGGTTAAGCAGGAACAGATTTCAACTCCGATCAAGGAATCCATACAAAAATATGGCAATCATCCGGAGTTTCTGTTTATGATCATATTTAGAGCAATCGAACTGTTAAAGGAACTCATAAAGCTGCTGGTACATAAACAGGAACAGATGAAAACTATAATCTCCGACTTTATGGAGCGTAGAAACGAAAACAAGGATAAGCAACCTGCTCCTACTGCTACACAGGTAGACAACCAGCCCGCACCTAGCGTAGATACAATGGTCAAAGCACCTGTCACTACTACCGCAGAAAAGACCGTTATCCCGCCAAGACCGAGAATGTCCGAACTGGCACACGCCTATGAGATGCGTCTGGAAGAGATTATGGAGAAACTCAAAAGCCAAAACAGAGCCATTCATACGCAGGAAGTGGAGAAAGAACTGATTGACGAGGATTTGAAGAACTGTACAGGATTATTCCAAGGAAAGAAACGAAAGGAATTGCAGGCACAATCTGACAAGTATACAAAAACGATTCAGACCATGAAACAGGGAT